>JBFKMY010000302.1:0-3383 GCA_041629615.1 Thermodesulfovibrionia bacterium
CACCTCATCCGAAGGACTACTCTCATTCCCCGCGATATCATAGGCGGTTATTGAAAAGCACCAGGTGCCGGGGGTAAGATCACCAATTGTCACTCCTGTGTAATTTCCATTGTCAATTGATTGCGCATGAGTATGCGCAGATGAGCGGTAATATATTGTATATCCGGCAAGGTCATCCAGACGAGACCCGTTTTCATTTGCAACAGGCGCAGTCCATGAGAGGGTCACCGAGCCCGTGATCTTTGAATCAGGGACGGTCCCGTTGCTGCTCTCCGGATTTACATTTTCACCGCTGATACTCCCGCCCCCTCCTCCGCTCCCGCATCCGATAAACGTGAGAAACAGTAGAAAGGTCAAAGGAATTAAGTATCTGTATTTCATATAAACGTTAAGCGCTATGATATTATCCAATTTCTTATGAAATTTTCATTAAGTATGCAACTTGTGTGCCACTTCCACGCATATCAACTAACCATTTGAAATTATACAATATTTTTTATAGCGCCCTCTTGCAACCTCATTGGAAGGGGCCAATTGTGTATGGTTTTTACTGCAGTCAGAGAACTATTGCAGGGGTGTCCCGGGACAGGAAGGTATCATACGGGCCCGGGCAGGTGCTGAGTGCTTACAGGGAGATGTGTCTGGAATCGAACAGATTATAAATAATCTCTTCAAATCTTTTGGTGGGATGGTTAATTTGAATTGTGCCGGCATACTGATTGTCCCTTTCTCTCACAGCTTCAATCTGTACATTGCCGGAGAAAGGGAATGTAATCAGGACTTTCGTTTTATTACCGGGCATCTCATGACGGACATTCATATCTATGAAGCGGGAGGGGATTTTGATTTCACCAATTATCCCCTGGTTCATTCTGAATTTTAAACTGAACCTCAGTGTGTTTTTGTCATTTCCGAATTCAGAATCGCCGGTTTTGCTTTCTGCCCCTGAATGTGACAGGATTGGATTATAAATTTTATTATTGCCACGGTCAATGTGAGCAGTAAAGTAAGATTCAATATATTCAATTTTCTCATTTGCGTAGCTTACTATTTTATTATCTTCAGTCAACGCCAGAACAAGGGACTTTAATACGTTCTTTGTGAATACCTTTCCCTGTTCTGCTGAAAAACTGTCATAACATTCAGGATTATCATTACAGTAGAGCAAATCGTCCCTGAGCGCTTCTATTTGCGGTCTTGTTTTATTCGACAGTTTCTCAAAGAATTTCCCGAAAGGTGTATCAGGGAAAATATAGTCATTCTCTCTTAGTGAGTAATCCGCTTTTTTGAATTTTCTCAAAAGGATCAAACGATCTGGTCCGGAATTATCATTCTGGACCTCCTGTGTTTTTCCTGAAACAGGCGAATACGTATTTGATTCCCTGTAGGGGGAGAATGTATCAGCCGATGCCTTTCCTGAATAAGCAGTGCTCGCTGCAGAAAACAGGATTATGACAAGGACCGCATTCCTGTAAAAATCCCGCCATTGAAGTTTACGATCATATTTGCCTCTTTGATGGTCTTTAAAATAATTATCCGATTTCATGATTGTCTTCCTTTGTAAAAACAGTAAGCGCCAATCTCAGGATTTATGAACAACTCAACGGCTATGGATAATAGATTTCGGAGTGAAAGTCTTCTTCGCTGATCTCTTCTATCGTATTCCTTAATTCTCTTCGTATGTCTTCGATGGAACCCGGTTCTTCCTTCGTCTTTTCAAGAGCATGAAACATCTGCATTGTTCTCCGTTTAATCAGTATTTACTGTTTTTTGATATGTACCTTGAACAATTGCAATTTGTTTGCCAAAGACGGAACTCTTTGATTTGTAAAGATATAGTGCCTGCTGCCTGCTCACACAGGACATCGAATTCCGGTATGGTGAAAGAGTTTTCGGTATTGTACTCACTTTGGGGACGTTGTTGATTTCTTGAACTTATTCGAAGATTAATGAGCGCTCTGTTGATTATTAGAACTGAATCCAACTAATATATTCAGAAGGATCAATTCACATGTGAAGGGGGACATGGTATATGCCGAGACAGGCACGTCTTGATGCACCAGGGACATTGCATCATATAATCATACGAGGCATTGAACAACGCAGAATTGTAGATGACAGGAAAGATCGGAATAGTTTCCTGGATCGGTTTGGAAAAATAGTAGATGAAACAAAGACACCGGTTTATGCGTGGGCATTGATGACAAATCACGCACATTTTCTTCTCTGCAGCGGACCAGGAGGCATAGCGAATTTGATGCGGCGATTTTTGACGGGATACGCATTATCATATAACCGGCGACACCGGCGTTACGGCCATCTGTTTCAGAACCGGTACAAGTCCATCGTTTGTGATGGAAACACATATTTTACAGAACTTGTTCGTTACATTCATCTTAATCCGCTCAGAGCAGGGGCAGTAAAAGGTCTTGCCGAGCTTGATATATATAAGTTCAGTGGGCATAGTGTTTTGATGGGCAAAGCAAGAAATGAATGGCAGGATCGAGATTATGTATTAAACTGGTTTGGGAAGAAAGAAGGTGAAGCAAAAAGAGCATATCGAGAGTTTGTAAAAGGAGGGATTGCTGAAGGCAATCGGCCTGAACTGGTTGGAGGCGGATTGATAAGATCCCTTGGGGGCTGGTCTGAAGTTTTGTCCATGCGCAAAAGAGGAGTGCGTGAACTAACTGATGAAAGGATACTTGGCAGTGGAGATTTTGTCCAAAGTATTCTTGACGAAGCAGAAAATGATATCACTAAAATCAATTTTACTGCCAGAGATAAAAAGAAAAAAATAAAGGCGGTTATTAAAAGTATATGTAGCAAGGAAGGTGTTAGTGTCGGGGAATTACAATCAGGTGGCAGGAGGGAGGCAGTTTCCAGGGCAAGACGTCAAATAACATCCAGACTGATAGAAGAACACGGAATATCTTTTGCGGAAGTGGCCCGTAATGTTGGGGTTACAACATCTGCTATATTCAAAATAATGAAGGAGTGTTTGAATTAGTTCAAGAAATCAACAACGTCCCCAAAGTTCCAAAGTCAAAGGAAGCTTTTGCCCTGCCTTTTTCAGGGTAATGCTGGGTTATCAGCTTTCTGTATCCATCAGCAGTGACCCGAATATGTATATGCGGAGGACGCGGGAAATAAGACGCGGGAAAGTCGCTTTCAAAACTGTAATTGCCGTGACTATCCGGATAGACTGTGGCCCTGTGGTCATCATCATACTTTCCGTCAGGGCCGGTCAGCCAGAATTCTATCTTTGCACCCTTCACAGGCGAGCAGTCAGCTGATGATCTTACAACACCCTTCATGATATATCCCTTACCAACGCTTGATCTCTCCGGCGCCCCGGGTTTGTAGAAAGGGCCCAGAGCATCCGG
>JBFKMY010000303.1:0-3381 GCA_041629615.1 Thermodesulfovibrionia bacterium
ATCAGAGTTCAGCCATCCCAGTATTTCTCCCTTTGCAGAAGAAAAACCTTTATTGACCGCATCTGCCTGTCCCCTGTCAGGTTCTGATATCCAGGTTATGCGTCCCCTGTACTTCTGAAGAATCCCCAGCGTATTGTCAGAAGATCCCCCGTCAATAATAATATACTCAATATTCGGGTATTTCTGGGAAAGCACGCTCATGATAGTTTCTTCAATATAGTCTCCCTGATTATAGGACGGCGTTATTATCGAGACTAAAGGATTTGTGAAACATTTATTCTTGCTCATCTCAGACATACAATATTTGCTGCTTTTTATCCTATTGTTCAGTTCAGGTACAGGCTAAAGGATATGTTAATAAAACTATGTATAGTAACATAATACATAATATTATCTGACGCTCTCCCCTTTTTTTCTGACCAGTATCACGCTTTCTGTATGAAATACTGTTACGCAATAGTATAACTATATATAAGTATTATATACGGGCTTTTGCATAATACAAAATACGAGTGCCGGAAAACAACTCTTCACGTCTGGTCACATCAAAGACTCCGGACAGGCAGTGTTCGAAGTTACTGACGTCATAGTCTGTATAGGTATCTTCCTTGTTGCGCAAAAGCTTTTTTACCATGGGATCTTCCCTGGTAACGAATTCAATGATTAATGCACTCCCCAGACTTCCCAGCCAATCAATGAATTCCTTTAAAGGAATATTCGCGGTGATTACAATATGATGTATAAGGGCAAGACAAAGCGTAAGCTCCGGTTTTCCCCTTTCAGATAAAGCTTTTCTTTCCAGGCCCCTCCAGCCGAGACAGGGGGAAGGGTCAGCTACATTAAATACGAGGGGCAAGATCCTCGAATGCTCTTCTTTTTTTAGCTCCTGATAGAGGAATTCAACAGCCAGATGATCTCCATCCATGGCAAGCACATATTCTGAGTTCTGAGCGGCTATCCTTGAAAAGATGCCGGTGTTGCAGCCGATGTCCCACACCACTTTCCAGTGCTGTGAAGAGATGATGGTGCCCACAAATGATTTCTTGGCTTCGTGATCAGAATCAGAATAGCTATGTTCATTTGCGTAGTGTGACCATTGTGATGTGCTGCGGGTCCATGAGAGCCTCCTGATTATTTTTTGAATTCCCTTTACATTATTTTTTATCATTTCCCTGTTAAAGCCGGCATCACTCAAATTCTTTTTTATGTCCCCCGGGTTATCTCCGTATTTCATTTGTGCCTTGGCCTGCAGGTATGCATGAACAAACACGCCGGGACGAAGCAGATCACGGGCGGACATCATATTGTGGAAATATTCCGGGTCCAGGCCATCTATATTACCGCGGAACCAGGGCTGAAAAGGGACGTTTTTATATGCCTGAAGCATAAGGGGATAGAGAAACATCTGACAGAACTGGCGGTAACCGATCCATGGTTCGCCTGGAGAGAGTTTTTCAAAAGAAGGGATATCAATATAGACGGGATGTGCTCCTTTCCACTGAATATTGAATGCCGATGAGTCCTTGAGGATCATGTCTTCATCAAGCGCTGCGAGCAGTAACTCAATCTGTAACAGCGCAGCATCTTTCAGCATTCCAAAAGACCACTCATAGGGATAGGAAATGAGAGGAATGGGTTCGTGCCTGAGAAATGCCTCCCATTTGCCATTTTCATCCGGAAATAAATGATTGACATCGTCAACCCGCTCGGTACGGGCTATTTTCCCCTCTGACACGAAGCGGGAAAAGAATTTTCTAGAGGACAGAAATTCCCATTCCTGCAGTGCCTTTTTGCTCAGCGCTCTCAAAACGGCATTGTCGGAATAAAAGATCCTGCCGTTCCGGTCCCGAAATGACCCGGGCTCTATGTGATTTTTCATTTCATGCATCTCTGTTCAAAGAAAACCGAGATAATATTCAACGTTTATGCCCATGCCGAAGAAGAGCTCACATGCCTGCGCATCAGGGGTACAGACTAAACGTCCTTGCTTTCTGCCTTTCTGATTCCGAAGATGCCCAGGATCTTATGCCAGAATAACTTCAATAAAACAGCCAGACCGGCCAATCCCCCGAGTAAGAGCTGTAATAACATACTGCCTGTGCCGGCATCTAAATAGGCATGTGCCGGATGAACGGTAAGTCCCAGCACAAAAAGCATGATAAATATTGTGCAGGTGTAGATTTTTACGGAATATTTCATAGCCCCTCCTGTTTAATAAATTGAATTGCCCGAAGCTTTGCTTCGTGATCGATCATTCCTCATTATTCTTAAGGACAAAGCAATTATAAACTATTAATTCAACCTATCTCAAGAATGGCGTCAATTATTGTATGCCTTTTTACTGCAATGCACAATGGAACATTACTGGTTTAGACTGATTGAGCGTAAGGCTATGGCCAACAAACGTTTATCACTGCTGAGTCCTGTCCGGGCAGGAGAAACGGCATCAGGGGTATGAAAGGTGATAACCATATGATCAGAATGAGTCAATAATCGCTTTGTCAGTATAAGAGTCTCATCATGGAAACCCGGTTTATTAATCACCCATGACCCGGCTTTTTTTCCGTTAACGAGAACATGCACCCTTTGCGCAGGGACCTTTTCGGGATGTAAAAAAGCCATGAGATGTGCACGCAATGTGAACTGTGACGCAGGCAAAGCAACAAGAGGTATCATGAGCGATGCATTCTTGCCTGTGCTCCAGGTCAGACCATTTTCCGGAGCACCCCATCCCCTGCTTTGATAAGGCGTTGCATTGCCTTCTTTTCCAAACTGAATGAGTGATCCCCATTGGTAAGCAATATGTTCAAACAATTCGATTGAATGCAATGCGATGCCAAGAGTGCGCTTATCGTTCACATACCCTGAATCTGCCGGAGATATAGCATCTGGGGTATTAAAGGTGATGACAACTTTACTGGTGTTAGCTGACAGTTTTGCGGGGATTACAAGAGAAAGATCCTGAAATCCTGGTTTGTTAATAATCCATGTACCGGCCTTCTGGCCGTTGATCAAAATGTGGACAGTTTGCTTATCACGTTTCCCTGGCGCTAAAAAAGCCCTGGCCTTTGCCTTTAAAATTAGTGGGTGCGTTGTCATGGTCTTAACCGGTAAAGTAAGGAGCGCGTCTGGTCCTGCTGTCCAGACAAATCCATCTTCTAAATAGCTCCATCCCTTTGTTTGATATGCCCGGCCATTTCCCAAAAGACCGAATTCAATGACTGAACCCCACTGATAGGGTTGAGCAACCATTGGCTTGAAGGCCTGCAGACGACCGGCACGCTGCCATGATTGATAATTGTAAACACTCCCTGTAACTTTGAAAGTAGTATCAAACCAGCGTTCTCTTTCTCCTGATGGATCAATGTCAAACACGGGAAT
>JBFKMY010000304.1:0-3380 GCA_041629615.1 Thermodesulfovibrionia bacterium
GACCAAAACGGCCCTGAACATCGACAATACGGGGTGCAGGTTTGAGCCTTTAGTCGGTATCTCATATGTTAAGGCCAACTATGTTATCAAAAACAGCGACCCTATTCTGCATAATACATCTCTCGGTAAAATCCTGTCCGGAGACGCGAGGAGGTCGGTGTATAACCTTGCCCTTCCGTTCAAGGACCAGGTCATTGAAAAACCGAACAGGGTCGACGGCCTTATAGACGTAAAGTGTGATGCCCATTACTGGATGAGGTCTTATATTTATTCGACGAAACACCCCTATGTAGCGATAACAGATGATAAGGGCAATTTCGAGATAAAGGACCTCCTGCCGGGTAAATACAAAGTCAGGTTCTGGCATGAAGGGTTTGAGGAAGTTGTCGAAGAGATTGAGGTCAAGGCAGGATCGTCGACCCCTGCGGACGTAACCTTCAAGAAAACAGTAACTCCTGCATTTCTCAGCAGGGTAGAAGAAGCGGGATAATGCAGGGGCGGAAAATTTATTCTGCGAAAAGGGTTTGTGAGAGATATTTATGTTGCATAGACTGCTTGGTGTGATAGCACTATCCTCATTTTTTATTGCCGCATGTACGACAGAGGAGCCGGTAATACCTGTTCCCGTGGAACTCACCCGTGATCATGCATGCAGTGTCTGCGGAATGATTATCGTAGACTTTCCGGGAGCAAAGTCCCAGATTCATTATCAAAACGGAAAGGTGGATTACTTCTGCAGTACACAGGACATGTTTGTTTTTTATAATCAGACAGACAGGCCGGCACATATAACTCAAGTATTTGTCCATGATATGGGGAAGGCAGACCGGGACCTCCCCCATAATCACTGGATTGATGCGCAAAAGGCGTACTACGTTTACGGAGGAGATGTCATGGGAGCTATGGGTGATGCGCTGGTCCCCTTTTCTGACAGCAGAGACGCCGGTCAATACGTAGAGAAGCACGGCGGCAGGGTTGTACTATTTGCTGATGTAACAATGAAGATGCTGAGGCCTGATGCACATCATTAAGAAAATACGTCTTTTCCGGGAAACAGGAGGTGTGAAATGATAAAACGGATGATTTTAATGATCGCGCCGGCATTGCTGTTTATTGCTCAGGCAGGGGCGGACGAGAGGCTGCAATCTGTTGCCGTGGCACTTGCCGACTATCTGACTGCAGGCAGAGCAGTGATCGCACAAAATCAACCCCTCATTAATGATCCTTCAAAGGGTGATAAGAAATTTACTCGTCAGGCTTACGAAGCGCAGGTCAGCCGGGAATTCATGCTGCGGTCGGGCATTGATTTACAATCTTTGAAACCATCTGATGATTTCGGCAAGTCAGTGATCGCTATCCATGAGGCGGCGAAAGAGGCAATTGACGAAGCCCAACCTCTGATTAATGAACCGGACAGGGAATTCAAGGGATTTATCCCTGCTGTCTTTGGGAAAAAGGTAGGTGACAAACTTTATAAAAAATCAGGAATTACGGTCAAGCAGACGAGTCTCAAATTCAGGGGAGAATATAATAAACCCGATGATTTCGAAGTTGAGGTCCTTAGGAAATTAGAGAAGTCTGATAAGGGCAATACATATTATGAGGAGACCAGCTTCGGAGACCTGAGGGTACTTCGCTATGTCGTTCCACTCTATATTGAAAAGTCCTGTCTTCCCTGTCATGGTGATCCCGCGGGCGAGAGGGACATAACAGGAAAAATAAAGGAAGGATATAAGGAAGGAGACATGAGGGGGGCCATCAGCATAGTAGCACCTATAAAGTGCGTACTGGGGAGCAATTGAATATGAGGAGCCAGTGCCCAACTTTGATGACAGACAGTTTTGAATAGACTTAGTTGCCCGTGGGACAGACAGTACCTTCAAAGTGATCGATTCTTATATGAATAAGTATTGGCTGATTTTATTCTTCTTCCTGGTTTTTCCCGACAGTCACGGTGCATATGCCACGGACAAAGAAAATTGTCTCATGTGACATAAGTATCCTCAGATCGGTCGGATCGACGAGCTTGGAAGAAAAAGGAGTTACTATGTTGACGAAGATATTTATGCCAATACTACGCATAAAAATATCCCCTGCAGGGACTGCCATACAACTATTACCAGGCTCCCCCATGACCCCGTAACAGAAGATGTAGACTGCGGTGTTGCCTGCCACATCAAACCGCCTTTTTATGATGAAAATTTTTCGCATAAGAGAATAATAGAAATCTACAACAGAAGTGTTCATGGCATCAAAGAGACTGATTCCGATGAATTAAAGGCTTCAAAGCCGTACTGTAAATACTGCCATGTCAATCCCCAGTACAGAAGGGTGGCTGAGGACATAATCGCCTTTGAAGAAACACTGGGCCGCTGCGTGAACTGCCATAAAAGAAAAGGCGTCACTGAGGCATACAAACATATAACCCATCGTCTGACGCGTAAAACCTCACGCTCACGCAGGGACGTAGTCAAGCTGTGCTCACAGAACTGTCATGCAGACATAGAATTAATGAGGAAGCTCAATGTGTCGTCCCAGGGACTGGGGGCAGTAGAAACCTATTCTGACTCAATCCACGGAAAGGCGGTAGCTTTAGGCTCGGAGGATACAGCAGACTGTATCAGTTGCCACGCCACAAATGCAATACACGACATCTATAAAAAGGACGATGAACACTCATCCGTTCATAAAGACAATAAAATAAATACCTGCAGGCAATGTCATAAAAAGGCAAATCAAAAATTCGCCCGGATTGACGTCCATTCAAAAGTGGAGCGGCGCGAAAAACCGGCTTTGTATTTTATAAACGTCGGACTTGTATCCATGTTTTACGGATCTGTCCTCGGTTTAGTAAGCCTGATGGTACTTGAAACATACCGGAGGAGGAAGGCCGGCATAAAAATGCAGGTCGTGACGGGGACATCATGGCGCAGTGCATCGATAATGGAAACAGGCCGGGGCCGATATAAAGCCGAAGGTGAAGGACTCTCTGTGATCGGAGGTCCGAAGAGGCTTGATCATCCCGGATCAGTCTATATCATCGGCGGTATATTCAAGTTTATAGCTTTCACGGTCCTGGTTGCAGTCCTGTATCAGATAACGTTCTCGCCGCGCGGCCCGGCCGTGCTGGTCCCTATAAAGGAAAAGATAGAAGAACAGCAGAGGTCGGCTATCCTTGATGAGGTCAGGCGGAATGAAGAATATGAGAAGCACAGGCATTTTCATAATGTTGTTGAATATCCGGAGCTTCCTGAAAATATGCGCCCTGTTTGCTATATATGCCACTCCAACTATCCGCACAGCAAAAACAAGAAGGTGAGGGCCCTTCTCAACATGCATTCACAGTTTCTCGTGTGTGAGACATGTCATATAGATGCCGC
>JBFKMY010000305.1:0-3372 GCA_041629615.1 Thermodesulfovibrionia bacterium
AAGAAGTTGCCCATGCTTCCTGATATGCTTCTGTCCTTATTTTCCTTCCATGACCGGGATGTTCCTCCTTCATTGATGGCGATGATTAAATAGAGCTTCTCCATTTCCATTGCCTTGATATCTTCGGGACTGGGCATGGCAATCCCTTTGGCAGTTCCGTACGGCGTATGTGAATGGTAATCTCCCACTATCTGAAGCTTTGCAAAGTTTGACAGTATGGGGAGTATTTTTTTCTGGTCCCGACGGTGGAAGATGACTCCTCTCCGTTTACGTTTTGCGGACTGAAGGCTGAAGGCATATTCAACGATAAACCGGTCATAGAGACGGTATCCGAGCAGGTAGCCGAGGCATTCTTTCTTGAAGACCTCCGCGCTGCTCAGCAGCAGTCCCATAAAGGCATTCTCCGAGAGATATACCTTCATGGGGGTTGATTTTTTTACTGATCTGCTCTGTGTTCCGGTACCCTTACGGTAAACACGGGGCACGGCGCCCTCCTGACCACCCTCTCGGCAGTGTTGCCAAAGATGAGCCTCTGAAGACCGACTCTTCCATAGGTCCCCATTATTATCATATCGACTTTTTTGTCAGTGGCGAAACGGATGATTTCTTCATAGGGAATGCCCTGCACAACTTTTTTTTCCACGTCCGCAAGCCCCCTGATCTCCTCGATGCAGCATTTTCCTATCTCGTTCATTGCCCACTCGTTCATCTCCTGAAAAACTTTATCGGTGGATATATGCGGAACGTGGAACCCCGTTGCCTGTGTAATGTCATAAACGACATGGAGAATATAAAGCTGCGCCCCATAGTGTTTTGTCAGGTCTACGGCATAGGGCAAGGCATGGGCAGAACCCTCTGAAAAGTCCGTGGGAAAGAGTATTCGTTCAACTTTCATATACTGACCTCCTTAGAATTTTGTCTCCTGTCCCGAGACATATTTATATAGATAGTAACGCAGTCATTTCACCCGTTCAGTTCATAAATATATTTGAGCCCCTCCAGCGTCAGGAGAGGATTATAATAATCAATCGTCTTTACGCAGGACTTTACCACGTCAGCGAGCCCTCCGGTTGCAAGCACTGTATAGCCCTTTCCGGTCTCGATTTTTATCTCTCCGATTATCGCGTCAACAGCACCGGCATGACCGCGTATGACCCCGGAGCGCATGTTTTCCTCGGTCGTTTTCCCCAGTATGCTTTCCGGGGCGTGTAACCCGATCACGGGCAGTGCTGCGGTATGCTCGGCAAGGGAGCGGGCAGAGAGGGCGATGCCGGGCATTATGGCACCCCCCGTATATTCCCCCTTCTCCGTGATGACACAAAAAGTCGTTGCTGTTCCAAAATCTACTACAATGACATCTCCCTTATACAGGGTGTGTGCAGCCACTGCATTGGCAATCCTGTCCGCACCCAGTGAATCCGCATTTTTTATCAGAAACTTCAGGCCTGTTTTGATGGAAAGATTCACCGCAACCGGATCTATGCCAAAATTATTTTTTACCGCATCTATCAGCAACGGGGTGACTGCCGGGACCACTGAACACAGAACAGCGCCCGCGGCATTCTCCATGTTCTGTTTATTCATGAATGCACTGAGAATATATGAGTACTCATCAGCGCCCCGCCCGTCAATGATCGTCTTGATGCGGAGGACATTTTTTATTTCGCCTTCGTAATGAAAGCCTATGGTTGTATTTGTATTGCCGATGTCAATGAGTAAAAGCATGGTATTCAGTTTTATACTACAGAAATATGTTCTTTCCCCGGCAGGGGAAGAGTGCGTTTCCCCCTATAGTTCGAGTTTAAACGAAGCCATGCATTAATAAAAGCCCTCTTATTATCATTTAAGAGAATTTAATAGCAGGGAACGGGCACTTAATTGACAGGTTTTTGAGGCCACTCACACGCCGGGGAGAGGACGCAGTGCCTGCATTTCGGCTTTACTGCCGTGCAGGTTTCCCTGCCGTGAAGCACCATGGCCAGCGTAAATCTTGTGTGCTCTGCTTCCGGAACCTGCGCGGCCAGTTCTTCCTCAACACGGTCCGGCGCACTGGAACGGGCAATACCCGTCCTGTTGGAGACCCTCAGCACGTGCGTGTCAACTGCTATGGCCGGTTTATTAAATGCACTTCCAAGGACAACATTGGCCGTCTTTCGCCCGACCCCCGGGAGGGTAACAAGCTCCTCACGTGTACCGGGGACTTTTCCGTTAAATTCCGCGACTATTTTTTTACAGCAATTAATGATCATCTTTGCCTTGTTTTTATAAAAACCCGTGGGCCGTATTTCTCTCTCAAATGTCGCGGCCGCAGCACGTGCATAATCCCCTGCTGTCCTGTATTTCCTGAAAAGCGATTTTGTTACTTCGTTGACCTTGCTGTCAGTACACCGTGCAGAAAGGATGGTGGCGACAAGGAGCTCCAGGGGACTGGAGAAGTGAAGCGCGATTTCAGGGTGCGGGTACCTCTTCAACAAGAGCCGTGTTATTTTGCCGGCATCAGCCATATGTCTCTTTGATGAAAACAGTGCAAAGGTTTTCAGGACAGCTTCATAGTTAAGTCTCCCCCTTTGGAAAAGGGGGACTAAGGGGGATTTTACGAATAATTTCTTTGAAAAATCTCCCCTAACCCCTCTTTGCCAAAGAGGGGAATACAGAATGAATTAGCATTCATTAATAATATTATTTTGAAGCCCCGCCTTGTAAGCGGGGAGCATCATTCTTCTTTTAAAATGAGCACTTCAATGTTACCTTTTAATCCTGCCGCGAATGTCTCAGCATCTTTTTCTGTACCGACAATGGCGTTGTAATGCATGGGAATGGCTGTGGCCGGCCCGATGTCGAGTGCTGCCCGGACCGCCTCTTCAGCGGTCATGACATAGGTTCCCGAAACCGGGAGCAGTGCCACATCAACCTTCAATGTCTTCATTTCAGGGATGTGATCAGTGTCACCGGCAATATAAATCCGCTTGCCATTGACCGTGAAAATATAGCCGACCCAGTTTCTTTCCCTGGTATGGAACTGCTTGTTCGTGTTATACGCAGGCACAACTTCTATGTCAATGCCATCAACGGTAAGCCTGTCCCCCGGCTTCACTGTTTTGATATTTCCTGACAGCTTTCCCGCACAATCGGATGTGGCGATTATGACTGTATCAGCCCGTTGAATCTTTTTTATATCTTCAGGGGAGCAGTGGTCGTAGTGTTCATGGGTAATGAGAATTATATCAGCAGGGGCACCTTTTTTTATTCGGAACGGATCTGTATAAATAACTTTCTCTCCGACTATTTTAAAAGTATCATGGCCGAGCCAGTGTATAAATTCCATCATTTTTATTGTCTCCTCCCCTCCTGCGCGAGCAGCAACGGTCATTA
>JBFKMY010000306.1:0-3357 GCA_041629615.1 Thermodesulfovibrionia bacterium
AATTTATGCTGGATCTACGACAGCAACAGAATTACCATAGAGGGAAGCACCTCGCTCTCTTTCAGCGAGGATGTAAAAGGCCGTTTTATCAGTTATGGCTGGAATGTAATTAATGTGAATGACGCAAATAGTCTCACGCTGCTGGAAAAAGCATTCAGCACGTTCAAAAATACCGGTGACCGCCCCACCCTCATAATTGTTGACAGTCATATTGCCTACGGGGCGCCAAACAAGCAGGACTCCCACTCTGCCCACGGCGAACCCCTTGGAGAAGACGAGGTCAGGCTTACAAAGCAGAACTACGGATGGCCTGAAGACGCAAAATTCTTAATACCCGAAGGGGTCCCTGAGCATTTCAGGGCAGGAATAGGTGAGCGCAGCGGCAAATTACGTAACGCCTGGATGAAAAAGTATGAAGCATACAGGGAGAATTATCCTGAACTTGGTGACCATATCTATATGATGCAACACCGCAAGCTGCCAGACGGATGGGACCGAGACCTTCCGGTATTTCCCCCTGATCCCAAGGGGCTTGCCACCCGTGCCTCATCAGGCAAGGTGCTCAATGCGGTTGCGGAGAATGTCCCCTGGCTGATGGGAGGCTCGGCAGACCTTGCGCCTTCTACAAAAACGCTCCTCACATTTGAACATGCAGGCGGTGATTTTTCCTCAAATAATCCCCTCGGGCGGAACTTTCATTTTGGTATCCGGGAACATGCAATGGGTGCTATTACAAACGGTTTATCACTGTCGAAAATTCGCCCCTATGGCGCTACCTTTCTGATCTTCAGTGATTACCAGCGGCCAGCCATACGATTAAGCGCACTCATGGAAATACCGGTCATTTACATTTTTACGCACGACTCGATCGGCGTTGGGGAAGACGGACCGACCCATCAACCGGTAGAGCAACTGGCCTCTCTGCGTGCAATTCCGGGTCTTGTTACGATCAGACCTTCAGATGCCAATGAGGTCGTTGAAGCGTGGCGGGTAATAATGGAGCTTCGTCACGAACCGGCAGCCCTCGTACTGTCCCGGCAAAACCTGCCGACCCTTGACCGGAGCGAATACGCCCCTGCTTCAGGTCTGGCCAAAGGCGCGTACATTCTCGCCGATGCCGGTGGGAATTCCCCTGAAGTGTTACTGCTTGCGACGGGGAGTGAGGTATCATTGTGCATTGAGGCCTATGAACAACTTAAGTCAGAGGGGATTAAAACGCGTGTAGTAAGCATGCCTTCATGGGAATTGTTTGAGCAGCAGAGCCGGGAGTACCGTGACTCTGTTATTCTCCCGTCTGTCACGGCCCGTGTCGCTGTTGAACAGGCCTCAACGCTTGGATGGGAACGATATATAGGACCACAGGGACGCATAATCCGCATGAATACCTTCGGCTCCTCAGCACCGCTTAAGGACGTTCAGAAGAAATTCGGTTTTACGCCCGACAAAGTTGTGGAGGCGGCCAAAGAAGTTCTTGGAAAATAAAATACACATTCTGCTTTAAGGGATGTGTCCCTCCAAGGAGGTGGTTTGAGGTAAAAATAAGCATAATAATGCCGGTGCGTAACGAAGCACAAAATCTCCGCAACACCCTTGGCAGGCTTCGTTTGTCTGAGAATGAAGAGTTGATAATCGTGGACGGGGGAAGTTCTGATGAAACAATATCTGTTGCCAGGGAATTCACCAGTAATGTTTTTGAAACAAAAACAGGCAGAGCACGTGTAATGAATTATGGTGCAGATAAAGCCAGTGGGGATGTCCTTCTTTTCCTCCATGCCGACTGTATACTGCCTGAAAATGGATTTCATATAATCAGAAAAAACATCCATGACCGTACCATAGCAGCAGGCGCTTTTTTTCTCCGGATCGCCCATCCCGGTTCCGGATTCAGAATAATTGAGTTTGCGGCAAATATACGATCACGTCTCACGTTGCTGCTGTATGGCGATCAAGGGATGTTTCTCAGGAAAGAAGTCTTCAACAGGACAGGCGGATTTGCAGATATTCCCTTGATGGAGGACATTGAAATATCAAAGAGACTGAAAAAGGAAGGCAGAATAATATTCATCAACCCGCCGATACAGGCATCACCAAGAAGGTGGATCAGGGAAGGCTTGCTCTACACTACGGTACGGGACTGGTATATCGCCTGTTTATACACATTATTTAAAATATCACCTGAGAAACTTATCAGGCATTACAAAGAGGTGCGATGAAGAATAGACACGCCTTGATCATCATCGCCAAGTACCCTGAACAGGGACTGGTCAAAACACGCCTGAAGGGGTTCCTGACGGACAGGAAAATACTTGCGCTTTATACATACCTCCTGGAGCATACAATCGAGAAACTGAGGGCGATTCCCGGCGTTGACACATATATTGCCTATGCGCCTGAAAATGCTGAAGAATATTTTTTACGCTTCGGTCTCAGCCTGATAGGGTTGTCATCATGTGATCTTGGACTGAATATGTCTCATTCCTTTAATGCAGTATTTAAAAGGGGATATCAAAGGGCCGCGCTTGTAGGGGCCGATATCCCGGACCTGTCAGCGTCAATTGTTCTGCAGGCCTTTGAACAACTGACTGATCATGACCTTGTGTACGGACCTGCAGAAGACGGCGGCTATTATCTGGTAGGCATGAATACAATGATTACGGCAGTATTTGAAAACGTGCCATGGTCATCAGAGCACACACTCAGGATAAGCCAGGATCAGGCAGAGAAGTCCGGATACACCGTCGGATATACACAAACCCTCGGGGACATTGATAAAATTGAAGATGTAGAAAAACTGGATGTAATTCTCTAGCCGTGAAATGCACCGGGTCCTCTTCACAATATATTCATTTTTTTTATTTATCCTATGGTTACAGGGAGTCTATTGAACTGAATTATGTGATGTACCGGACCGGTGAAAATAGTAATACGCAGGTCATCTCCATATTATTTGACATTTGAAGCGGATTACTGATATTCTTTTTGCCATCCGGTATCAGCAGGTGATGTGTACATAATAATCAATAACCATTCAACAAAGGAGGATTTGTAAGATGTTAAAGAAGGTTTTTGGCGTACTGCTGTCACTCATGCTTCTTGCAGTTTTTGTTTCTGCTGTCAATGCTGCCGACTATATCGGCGCAAAAAAATGCAAGGCCTGTCACATGAAACAGTATAAGGCATGGCAAAAGACGACCATGGCAACCAGTTTTGAAAACCTTAAAGCAGGAGTAAAGGGAGAGGAAAAAAAGAAGGCCGGACTGGACCCTGATAAAGACTACACTACTGATAAAGACTGCTTACGCTGTCATACAACCGGTTATGGGCAGCCCGGGGGATTTGAAAGTCTGGAGAAGACAC
>JBFKMY010000307.1:0-3357 GCA_041629615.1 Thermodesulfovibrionia bacterium
ACGAGTGAAGACGGAAATGAAGCTTTTGTACATCACACATCGATCCAGGGCAATGGGTATAAATCCCTCGCCGAAGGTGATGCCGTGAGCTTTGATACGGAAAATGGCCAGAAGGGCCTTAAGGCAATCAATGTTGTCAAACTGTAATGAGCGTGAAATCCCCCCCTCCATGAGAGGGGGGATTCATTAAGGAGAACTATGTATAACAGGAGTAACCAGGCAAGGATGGAGAGAGTCCAGGAGAGGATTGATGCAGGTTTTGTGTCTAAACTCTACCCGGAAGTTGAGAGCATCGTGATCACCATGATGTACAATCAGAGGGGAATAGCAAGACCGATACACCGGGTTGTTAACTTCGCTCCGGGGAGCTATGCATTTTTCAAGATTGACTGTTTAAGCCGGGACTGCGATGATGGCGGATTCGATTTGTCTCATGTTATAAGCGGGATGATCAGAAACCACAGAGAGTCTGAAAAAGGTGAGCTGACATGTGAAAGTGACCGGCCTCCGGTTGATCACTCAGATATTGCATACGACATTGAAATAAAATTTTCATAAACGTGAACATCGTCAATTTTTTCATGCAAAGTTAATCAGGAAAGGTGATTATGGCAAAACGTTCCGGCATGTACAGCAGCAATAAGCGGAAAAAAGAACTGCAGCGGCAGAAAAAACAGGAAGAAAAAAGACTGAGACGACAAAAGAACACAAATACCCCTTCACAAGGTTCAGATGAAACAGATTCAATGGCTCCTGAACAGGAACCATCTGAAAGCACGACCCGGGAAACTGATTAATACCCCGCCCGATTACTCCCCCTTTATCAGAGGCTGAGAAACTGTCTGTTCGTCCGTGATTAATGCTGAACCGTTTAAGGAGCGGACAGGTTGTATTTTTTTAACAGTCCTGTCATCGTGCCGCTCGCTTCAATGACTTTCAGGGCCTGATTGAATTTCTGCAGCAGGTCCCGGGAACCCGGATATTTCGATGAAATCATGAGGGCTGCTTCCATGTTGTAAAAAGGAATGGCCCCGAAATTATCAATCTCTTCAGGAAGTAACGTATGAATACTGTGCCAGCCCGAATGCTCCACCAGTGCGGCCAGCTGGACCCTGCCGGTTTTCAGCATGTGAAGAGTCTGGTCAACAGAATCGACGCTGTATATCTTTTCAAAGCCTGCCTCCTGCAGCATGCTTAATGTCTTGCTTCCCCTTATTACGCCAACCCTGTAATTCTTCAGCTGTTGAATCACCTCATCACCTTTGAGTTCCTTAAGATTCTGCCTGTCATAAAAAAACAGTGTTTTTGTTTTAAGAAAGATTTCCGAAAAATCAAATGCCTCTTTGCGCTGTTCCGTAATACCGAACGGGAAACCGCCGAAGACTTCAGCCTGCTCTATCGCCTTCTGGGCGCGTGCCCAGGGATAAAACCTGATATCAGGCTCCATTCCCATCTCCCTGACTACTGCGACAATAAATTCAACTACATAACCGTGCCCCTCCAGAGTACTGGAAGCATAGGGAGGCCATTCGGCTGTGACCAGCGGCAGTGTATCGGCAGCCCCTGCGAAAGCAGCAGTAAAGACAAGAATCAATGCTGCAAAAATGCTCAATACTTTATACATGTTCCCTGCCTCCTGTCGTTCATCGGCTGTTTTGAAACAGAAAATAAATCCACTCTTCTTGCTATAATGATAATATTAAAAGCCGGGATGTGCAAGGGCGCGCCGGCTCCGGTAAAAGATACTATCTGCATTTGCAGCACTGGCTTGACCGGGTAAGGTTTGATGGAAAATATTAATAAATTATTGAGAGACTACCCTCTCCTGCGCAGGATGGTCCTGTATATTCTTCTTTTTTCCCTGACCACCACCATACTTTTCACATCCGTTAATATGTATGCCGAATATCTGCGGGCAATACGTTCAATTCATAACCGGCTGGATTCAATGGAGAAAAACCAGATGGAAGTTTTGGCAAACAGCGTCTGGACTTTTAACATGGCTGCAATAAAAATCCAGTTGAGCAGTATTTTTCAGAATGAAGACATCGTGTTTCTTGAATTGTCCGATGATTCCGGTGTGCTGTATGAAACGGGCAGCAAGCCCTATGATGCGAAGGATTTCATCACCAGAAAGGTGGAGCTTTATCATGATGATTACGGAGAGATCAGGCATCTTGGGACATTCAGGGTGTATGCGACAACAGCGAATGTCAGGAAATACCTTATCGGGCAGCTTCCTCTCCTGATTGCTTCACAATTCATTTTTCTGATAAGTATCTGTGCCTTTGTCCTCATCCTTTTTTATTATCTCTTCAGCCGGCACCTTCTCCGTATCGTCAGGTTCACAAAGGACCTTGATATCGACAGGCTGGACCGGCACCTTGATCTGGGGAGAGGAACGTCCGGCAGGGGCCAGCCTGATGAACTGGAGCGTATCGTCAGTGCTATCAATGAAATGCAGAAACGGCTGCGTGACGATATCATCAGGATGGACAAGGTCGAACAGTCATTACGGGAGAGTGAAACTAAGTACCGTGAAATTTATAATTCCCCGAACGAGGTCATTTTTATCCACGATGCGGCAAGCGGAGATCTCTATGACATTAATGAGGCGGTAAATGAAGTATATGGCTATACCCGTGAAGAAGCGCTGCAGGCAGGTCCGGCAGCAATGAGCGCCGGCTATGAACCGTTTACCAGGGATGACGTGTACCGGAAAGTGCAGGCCGCGGTTCACGAGGGCCCTCAGGTGTTCGAATGGCTGGCAAAGAAAAAGAGCGGTGCTCGTTTCTGGGTTGAGGTGTCGCTCAAATTTGTTGAGATCGGGGTTAACCGTTATGTAATCGCGGTCGTGAGGGATATAGACGCCAGAAAACAGGCTGAACACAAATTTGCCGAGGAAAAAGAAAGGCTCTCGGTTACGCTGAGAAGTATTGGTGACGGCGTTATTACCACTGATGTGGCGGGAAATGTCGTATTGGTAAACAGCGTTGCCGAGCAATTAACAGGATGGTCCCAGGAGGAGGCTGCAGGAAGAACGTTGAAAGAGGTTTTTTCCATAATCAATGAGAAGACGGGTGAACCGTGCGCCAACCCGGTCGAGAGTGTCATTGCGTCAGGCGAAATATGCGGGCTGGAAAATGATACCGTCCTCATATCAAGAGACGGCACCAAAAGAAGCATAGCTGACAGCGGGGCTTCGATACGGGACGATGAGGGCCGGATTATCGGCATTGTACTGGTATTTCGTGATGTCACGGAAAAGGTCAGAATGGAGAAGGAACTGCTTAAGGTCAAGAAGCTTGAATCAGTGGGTCTGCTTGCCGGCGGGATTGCCCATGATTTTAATAACAT
>JBFKMY010000308.1:0-3345 GCA_041629615.1 Thermodesulfovibrionia bacterium
CAGAATGTGACCTGCATCCTGAAATCTCACCTTTATGCCATTCCCGAATTCCACTGTTTCATTGTAGGGAACACCCTGAAAACAGGCAAGGCTCTCTGTCGCCTCCTCCACAGTATAGAGTGGTTGTATGGGAGGTTTTCCCGCCCTCATGCGCTTTCTATTTTTCCACTCCGCATCACGCTCCTGTATGTATGCGGAATCCAGAAGCATCATGTTGCATAACTCAACGGTCGTTTCGGTCGCAATAACTTTTCCCCGAAAACCTTTCTTTACCAGTCTCGGGATCAGCCCTGAATGGTCGAGATGGGCATGGGTTAATAGGAGGTGCTGTACGTCAGAAGGGTTGAAAGGAAAAGGCTCTTCATTTCTCTTCTCATCCTCCCTGGTGCCTTGAAAGAGTCCACAATCAACCAGAAGATGTGAGCCATTCGATTGAATATGAAAACAGGAACCAGTAACCATTCTTGTAGCTCCAACAAAGGTAATTTTCATAACGTTATCTCCTTACTATTTTAGAATGCGAAGTCTGTTCCGAATATCATGTAGGATTCCGATTCTGTAAGCAAATTTGTCTCTCATTTCTGAAAACTATTCTTTGGATATTTCTCTTACCCGTTATTCTTTTTTTTGAGTAATATTTTTTCCAGTTCAACAAGGATAAAAACTGAAGAGGAAATCAAAACGATAAAGATCCAGTTTTTCCATGTAAGGGGCTCAGTTCCAAAAATGTGCTGCATCGGGGGGGCATACGTAAATCCCATCTGGATAACGATCGTTGCCGCGACCGCAATCAACGCGTACCGATTCCCGAATAATCCTTTTACGCTCAAAACGGATCTTCTCAGATAACGGGTATTGAAGAGGTAAAAGACCTCAAACATCACAAGGGTATTTACCGCCATGGTTCTCGACTCTTCGAGGGAAGCGCTGTGGAGGCTATCCCATAAAAAGAGACCAAAGGTACCCAGGATAATGATGAAAGAGACAAAGAGAATTCTCCAGGCTAAGAAAAGCGAGAGAATCGGTTCGCTGGGGTTCCGTGGCGGTTTATTCATTGTTCCATGTTCGGGTTGCTCAAATACCAGCGATAAGCAAAGGGTAACAGCCGTAATCATATTAACCCAGAGGATCTGAATGGGAGTGATCGGCAGCATTCGACCTGACAGAATAGCAACAATAATCATTCCTGCTTCACCAACATTGGTAGGCAGGATAAAGATAATCGATTTTTTTATGTTATCATACACTCTCCTGCCTTCTTCTACGGCACTCACAATTGATGAGAAATTATCATCTGTCAACACCATTTCTGATGCCTCTTTCGATACCTCGGTACCCTTAATACCCATGGCAATACCAACATCTGCCCGTTTCAGTGCAGGCGCATCATTCACTCCGTCTCCCGTCATTGCCACCACTTCACCGTTACGTTGTAATGCCTGTACGAGGAGTAATTTGTGCGCCGGACTTACCCGGGCAAATATATCCACGGCTTGTACTTTTTGACTTAACTGATCATCCGTGAAGGTATCTAATTCATTACCGGTCAGTACCGTCTTATTATTCCCGATACCCAACTGAGCGCCTATGACCCTTGCGGTCAGCGCGTGATCGCCGGTGATCATTTTCACCCTGATACCAGCAGCCTTACATTGTTTTATTGCAGCCATTGCCTCTTCACTGGGCGGATCAATTATGCCGAAAAATCCGAGCAGTGTCATACCTCCCTCTACATCAGCAAAATCGATCTGTTGTTTTTCACTAGTTACGGTTTTGCATGCCACTGCGATCACTCGTTGTCCCCTGCTTGCAATATCCAGAATTTTATCCTGCCAATAGGGGGTGTTTAAGATAGTTTCTTTATTGTTGTTACACCGCTGATGAGTACAGAGTTCTAATACCCGCTCCGGGGCGCCTTTCAAGTAGATAAACCGGTGACCGGTATGGTCGTGATGCAGCGTCGCCATGAAGCGGTGCTCTGATTCAAAAGGAATGGTATCGACACGCGGTATATTTTCATTTTCAAATGAGTGTTCTATACCCGCCTTTTTCGCCAGGGTAATCAACGCTCCCTCGGTAGGGTCACCCTGCATGCACCATTTTCCCCCGATTTCATTCAATGTCGCATCATTACAGAGAAGGGCGGCACGCGCTATATCTCCTATTTCAGGGTAATCCTTTAAGGACGCATCTTTTCCATTCAAGGAAAACCCCCCATGGGGATCATATCCAACCCCGCTGACATCAAAGGTATTGTTCACCGTAACAACCGTCTGAACCGTCATCTCATTACGCGTTAAGGTTCCTGTCTTGTCAGAACAGATAACCGTAACGGAACCGAGGGTTTCCACTGCAGGAAGACGCCGTATAATGGCCTTCCTCCGCGCCATCGACTGGACACCAACTGCCAGTGCTATGGAAATGATTGCGGGCAGTCCCTCGGGAATTGCCGCGACAAAAAGGCCGACAGTTGCAAGGAACATATCCACAAAGGAGTAACTTCTTACAAACATACCGAAGAGAAACGTTGCGATAGCTATGGAAACAATTGCCACCGTCAATTGCCGGCCAAATTCTGACATCTGTTTGAGTAATCGGGTGGTTAAAGGCGCAACCTGTGCAAGCATTGAACTGATTCTCCCGATCTCCGTATCATCACCGGTGCCAACAACAACGCCTTGCCCTTGACCATACGTTACAAAGGTACCGGAAAAAGCCACGCAGGTTCTGTCACCCACTGTTTTATTCCTGTCCACAGAGAGTGTTGTTTTTTCTACCGGAACAGATTCCCCGGTGAGCGCAGATTCATCAACACGCAATTCCCTGACTTTGAATAAACGGATATCTGCCGGAACCTTATCCCCGGATTGCAGAAATACGATGTCACCCGGCACAAGACGATCCGCGGGAAGTATGATACGTTTATTATCTCTCAATATGGATGCCTGAAGAGAGAGCATGCTCCGAATCGCATCCAGGGCTTTTTCCGCTTTACCCTCCTGAATGAATCCGATCAGCGCGTTTAGGACAACCACGCCAAGGATAATCCCTGAATCAAACCAGTGACTGAGCAATGCGGTAATAAGCGCTGAACCAAGAAGCACGTAGATAAGAACATTGTTGATTTGCGCGAAAAGCCTTGAAAGAAGACTCCGCTTCCTGGGAGGCGTCAGTTTATTTGGTCCGTGTTTTAACAAACGCTGCTCTGCCTCCGCCTGCGATAACCCTCCGGTCTGGCTCCCGATTTCGGGAAAAATCTCCTCGATGTTCATTGCGTGCCAGAGGATACTCTTTACATCATCTATTTGCTTTACGTCAGCCATAGTCAATACTCCCGAGAAAATG
>JBFKMY010000309.1:0-3344 GCA_041629615.1 Thermodesulfovibrionia bacterium
CGATGCAGAAAGCATTTAAATCTGCTCTGGGATCATTTCTTGGCTTTCTCGCAAGTGTGTTTATCAGGCTTGCCCTGTCATTAGCCATGGCATATCACTTTGTACTGGCTGTTGTCCCTTTATTTTCCGGTTAGGGAGTACGTATGAACAGTACCGCACGTTCATCTTCACTTTATTACGCCCATGGTGTGCATGGTGATTGCATTGTACCGTCTTCTTTAGAAATGTTTACTGATTTTGCTATACTTCAATTATCAATCGTCGTATAAAGGCCTTATCTTTATGAAAGAATTCACTGTCTCACAGGATGAAAGCGGAAACTGGACCGTCAGGTGTGACAAACTCCCGGGTTTTGTGGCCAGGGGAAAGACGCAGCAGGAAGCAATAGAAAAAATGAAAAGTGCTTTCATGATATATTACCCCTGCGGCGAATGTAAGGACAGCCAGTAGTCTTCAGATGTTTTTTTATTATGTGCGGCCGCTTTGTCAGATATAGCTCAATTCAAGACATCCTTACAGAATTCGATGTCGAAGGGCCTGCAGTTGACCTGCCTCCCAGCTACAACGTCGCGCCATCTCATGAAGTTGTATCAATTATAAACGACGGGAAAAAGCGCATTGTACTATGCAAATGGGGATACATCCCGTCATGGGCAAAGGACCCGGCAACGGGCTACAAAATGATTAATGCGCGGGCGGAATCCGTCGGCGACAAGCCGAGTTTCAAATACGCTTTCACGCATACACGCATTCTTGTTGTGGCGAACGGGTTTTACGAATGGCATACACAGGGAAAAGTAAAAATCCCTGTATTCATACAGCTTAAAACAGGAAGACCCTTCGGCTTCGCAGGTCTTCTCAGCATATGGACTTCCCCCGGGGGAAAGCAGGTCCATACCTGTACGGTGATCACAACGAATGCAAATAAACTCCTGGCACCGGTCCATGACCGTATGCCGGTCATCATTCATAAAAAAGATGAGGACCTCTGGCTCGATCCGGCAAATCAGGACAAACAGTTTCTGACCTCTCTGCTGAGGCCGTATGCACATGAAGAAATGAAATTTTATCATGTATCTGCTCTTGTAAATTCACCTTCAAATAATTCTCCCGATTGTATAAGACCTGTAGACAGTCCGGGATGACGGCATTATTCAATGAGTTTCCCGACTGCTTTCGCCCACACATCATATCCGGTTCTGCTCAGATGCACGCCATCATCAAGCAGGTACTCTTTAATGGGGCCCCCCTTCGCATCAATAAACCGGCTGTATATATCCACATATTCCACTCCGGATTCCTGCGCAAGTTTTTCCAGGGACCTGTTTACCCTCTGAATAGTGCTATTTGAAATAAAATCTACCCGTGTCGGCAGGAGGGAGTGAAGGAAGATTGACGCATCCTTATAAAAGCCTGAAAGTTTATCGAGGATAATTTTATAAAATTCAAAAAACTCAATGTCCCCCATGGCAACATTATTTATCCCTGTCATTAGTACTATTACGTCCGCCGCGGGGCAGACTTCATTCACCTTTACAACGCGTGAAAGCAGGCCCTGGACTGACTCGCCTGCCATACCAAGATTTGCCACCCTGTGACCGGGGAACCGTTCCTGCCACTCAAAATACTCTATCAGTGAATCGCCCAAAAACAGGATGTTCATTTTCCTCTCACTTTATTACTTACATTCCCGGTTCGTGAATTCCTGCGGGCAATGAGAAACGCGTCACCGATGATGTGCAGGACTTTAATAATTATAGTAAAACCCGACGCTTATAATTTCTTCCGATTGTTTGTAAAACTGTCCGTTTGGAGAGTGTCCGTTAAAGTATCCTATCATTACCCTTAATTGATGATGAATTAAATGATCGTTTTCCACCTGAACTCCTGTTTTCAGGGACACCTCACCGCTCCAGTCATTGTCCTCTTTGTGCTTGATATCAACGGCCGCCACCGGTCTGAACGTCTCCCTTAAAAATGTGCCCGTACCTTTCAGTTCAAGACCATAGTGGGCGACCCATGGCTTAAGTTCCTTCGGGCTTCTACTGAAGTGATATTCCCCTCCGCCGTAAATGCGGAGCCATTCCCCGATATCGTCAGACAGCATCAGTCCCAGGGCTTCATAACTGTAATTTTCTCTTTCAACATCATTATGGAGAAGATATTCATCGCCTATATGCGAGCTTTGATGAAAGACACGAAAAATCCCTGAAAGAGGACCTTTGCGGTATGCTGCTATGAATCCAAAAATGTAATCAGCATTGACCTGGTCCCAGGAAACGGTGTCGAGATCATGGATGACAAACGCACCTGCCTCGCCCCCGACCTGCCACATTCCGCCGAATGCAAAAGGGACCTGCCCTGTATACATTGGAATAACGTCTCCGACACTCGCCGCAAAAACCTTCTCCAGTTCATCGTTATTTATGTAATAATGATAGGCACCGGAAAAATTCGGCCAGCGGGGGTCGGCAAGAAGCGGATCAAACAACCTTTCTTTCCGGGGAAAAACCTTTTTGACAGGGGGATCATCTTCCGGATAAATTCTTTCCCGCAGCGGTTCGTGCCTGCTCTCTTCAGCATCATTCGCGGGTATAGCCTGGCCCTCAGATATTATCTCAACCCGTTTAACGCCTTTAATGCCCAGCAGGATAGTAACCAGCTCAGCGCTGTCAACTCCGGGAATCTTATCCGGATTCACATAAACGACGCCATCCTGTACCCGGAGAGAAACAGAGGGTATGTGAAACTCCCTTTCAAGTACAGACACGGCATATCCGCTGATAAAACTGTCATCAGTCGATTGGGAATATGTATGGGAGGGGAGCATTACAAAAAAAAACAGACTCAAAACCAGGGCAGGGACTCTCATAACTAATCTATCTTCCATTATTTCTCCCCTTCGGATGAACACTAACGGTATGACACTCTACCGATTGTTTTCGCTGTCACAATAAAGAGATCAGCATGAGAAAACAGGTGGATTATTTTACATTGCAGCGCTTATGACAGTCAAACCGGGAGAATACATCTGTTTTTTCTTTCACGCAACCCCTTAATAATTAAATGAACAAAAGTGAGTGATATAATTCTTTGTATGGACTGGTACCAGCGGGATGCTAAAGAAATTTTTCAAATACTCAATACGTCAGAACAGGGCCTCTCCCGCAGGGAAATCAACAGGCGTCTTAAAAAATACGGCCCGGACAGCAGCATTAACGACAATGGTATTTTTTCAGTTTTATCAGGCCTTCAACTGCCGCTCGGAAACACAGTCAATATTCAGAATGAGTGTCATGTCAAACCCGTTTCTGTTTTTCAGCATCGTTGCAGCATTTTTTGCA
>JBFKMY010000310.1:0-3342 GCA_041629615.1 Thermodesulfovibrionia bacterium
CGATCTAACAGGTTGACGCCCGATAGAGATATCACCGAATGAAGGAGATAATGTTACAAATGCCCGGTCCAGATTTTGAAAAATGTTCAGGGAACTGGCATCGCCCGTAACTGTTATTTCTTCGCTAAAATCAACCGCCCGGTACGTCAGCGGATTTGCAGCCTGAAGGGCAAAAAAAGACTCTACTGAATCATCCTGAATGCGGGGGATGAGTTCATATGCAAGCTCAGCCGAGGCTGATTCACCACGTTGCCAGAAGAGGCTTAATCTGAGAGTAGTGATTGAGGTCCAGGCAACTTCCGGTCTGTCTTCCAGAGTATTTCCGGCGATTAAAACATCAGAGCCGCTAAAATCATTGAGGGTCAGAATCGTTTTGACATATCCATGTACCTTCGGTCTGCTTTCATCAGCCGGAACAACAGCCGGAAGCAGGGAAAAAACCAAAAAAAGAAGAAAACATCCGAATGAGTATGCTCTGAATCGTGCTGCTGAGCTTTCCCCCTTATTCTCTTGTCTCATCGCGTGCTACCTGTCCATCCTTTAAGATGACGAGCCGTTTCGCTCGTTCCATGATCATCGGATCGTGCGTAGAAAACAGAAATGTCATGTTTTTTCTTTCATTCAGTTCCCGCATCATGCCAAGGAGCGCTGCACCGGTTGAGGAGTCAAGATTAGCAGTAGGCTCGTCCGCGAGTATGATGTCCGGCTCTGTAACCATAGCCCGTGCAACAGCAACGCGCTGCTGCTGTCCGCCAGAGAGTTGATCCGGCCTTCGTTCTCCCATATCCTCCATACCAACTTCTTTCAATATTGACCTAACCCGCGAGTGCCGTTCATCTTCACCGATACCCTGGAGCAGCATAATATATTCAATGTTTTCTCTGGCCGACAGCACCGGGATAAGATTATAAGACTGAAAAATAAACCCGATATGGTCTCTGCGATAGTCGGAAAGTTCATTGCCTTTCATATCACTCAACAGTCTCTCGGCCAGCATAACTTTTCCCTCACTGGGTCTATCAAGGCCGCTTATGATATTGAGGAGAGTAGTTTTGCCAGAACCGGAGGGGCCCGCAATAGCGGTAAACTCACCCCGCCGTATCGTGAGGTTCAGAGACCTGAGCGCATGAATTTCGACTCCGTCGGTACCATAAATTTTTGTGATATTTTTAACTGCGATAATCTCTTCCGACATCCGGAACCTCCTCTTTACATGCTCCTCCGCATGGCATGGGCGGGGGTAAGTCTCGCCGCGAATACCGCTGGATAAACTGCCGCAATTATGGAAAAGAGCATGATTACGAACGGAAAGACCGTAAACTGCTTGATATTCATAACAGGATAGAGAAATTCTGTGATAGTTATATCAGCAAATTCAATTCCTCTATAATCTATTCCGTAAACAGAAAAAAACTGGATTACCCCGTATCCCAACATGACTCCGATGAGAATGCTTATCCATGACAGTGAAACTGCTTCGAGCAGTATTATTGAAGCAAGTCGTACGGGCCTCGTACCTATTGCCCTGAGAATACCAAACTCGAACATTCTTTCATAGAGGGACATAAAGAGGGAGTTCATAATGCTCAGGGCAACGATGCCGAACACCAGAAACATCGTGATTCCTGTTGATACCGCGGACATCTTGATAACGCTGTCCAGTTGTGGTACCAGCTCACGCCACCCGATCGCCTCATTGCCGTTTCCTGAATATCTTTTCCAGAAGGGCAGAGAAGAATCACCGGCCATCTCAAGGCTCTTGAACCTTAGAGCTATCTCATGTACCGCTGTGCCGAGGCCAAGCAGCTTCCTGGCTTTATCGATACTAATATATGCAAGACCCTGATCTACCTCCCGAATTCCCATATGGAATATTCCCCCCACTCTGAACATATCCTGCGAGAGTTCCCCTGTGTATGCACGGGCTACGGTAATTACCATTCGGTCTCCCACTGATACCTCCAGAATTTCGGCTGTTTTGGAACCAATAAGAATGATATCGTCGTCACTGGACTCGAGGTACGCACCCTTCTGTATTGCTTCATCCAATACGGATATATCCCGCTCTGTCTCCGGTGCTATTCCGTATAACAGAACCGCCTCCGATCCAGCTGTTGAACTGAGCATTGTATAGGAAACGGTTCTCGGCGAAAACGCCAAAAGCGCATCATCTGAATGAAGGCTGTTTAGCAAGGTTTCCGAATCTTTTATAGTCTTTTCAACCGCTAACGTATCCCTGAACCCTTCTGCATGAATCTGTCCATGGCCAAGAAGTGTGTCCGTTGCCGTTTTTATCATGCTCTCGAGCATGCCGGCCGTGAGCGCATCGACAAATATCATTGATGCAAGTCCGATACCAACGGCAAGTCCTGAGAGTACGGTTCGTCTTTTGTTTCTGAGCACGTTTCTCCAGGCGAGCTTAATCAGAAGCTTCATACGGACCTCAAAGCCTTAACCGGTCGTATCCGTGCCGCCCTGACAGCAGGCGGAATGCTGACAGCAATGGCAGTGCCCACAATGACCGCGATCGGGATCACTATCGACCGTATCGTAACTTTAGCCGTTATGGTGTCAAAGAGGAATCCTCCCCAGTCTATCGGTTGAGAAAGGGTAATGCCGTGCACGGACAGCAGCCAGTTTGCCAGAATTCCTCCCGCAGTACCGAATACGATGCTCAAAAAAGAAAGAAACACTGTTTCAAGTACTATCAGCACGAATATCTGGCGTGAACGGGTGCCGAGTGCGCGCATTACGCCAAACTCTCTTGTCCGCTCAAGAATGACCATAAGTACCGTATTAAGTACCCCAATGGCTATAATAATCGTAAAGACTATGATGGTAATCCAGTTTCCTTTCATGTCCGCCTTCATAGCCCTGTAGAATTGTTGTTCAACATCCTGCCATGGATGTACCTCAAGTATGTCAACGTTCAATTCCCGACGAATTATGTCTACTGTACTGAGCGTTTTTGCATGATCCGTCAGTATCACTGCAATCTCATGGACACCTCCGGGCATTGAAAGAAATTGCCGTGCGCGCTCTATATGCATATAACAGGTCGATCCCTCGTTAGCGGCACCTTTCATCCCTGTTATGCCGACGACCGTAAAAAGGTCATTAGCTATAGATCCATCGATGCCTTGCGCAATCAGCGCAATCCCATCACCGAGACTAATGTTCAGAAGCCGTGATAGCCGGTCACTAATGATTATTTCGTACAGCGGGTCCCGGGTCAGAAACCTCCCCTTCCTGATCTTTGTTGTTATCCTTGTAGTCTTCGCCTCACGAAGTGGATCAATTCCCGTCACTGACACGCCGCTCGTTTTCGTCCCGGCGAACGCA
>JBFKMY010000311.1:0-3331 GCA_041629615.1 Thermodesulfovibrionia bacterium
CTTTTATACTACTTCGATTCAGAAAAAGCAACCTACTTATGGCGTATATAAATATTTTTTATATGACATACCTTGTAAATAACAAGATTAACGAAATCCATCTATAATCATTCAATTCAATTCAAAAATAAGTTCATTGATTTACGCTTATAACCAACAGAATCCATATCGCTACGAAAAACAACATATAGCGAATTACCAAGAATTAATGACATTGCTATAACCTGTTGATTTTAAGTGGCACTCAATATATTCAAGAGAACTTAAGGATGGTGAGATTGCCGGTGAATTGTGCCTCAGCGTATAGACTGTCAGCACATACAAGGTAAGAGTTCTGAATAAAATAGAGATTAAGAGCTCTGCTGGACGGGTGACGTATGCCATGGAACTTCAACTGATATCATAAAAAGGCGGGTACCCCGGCATTTGCAGGGTGGGCATAGATTCAGGAAATGACTATTAAATTACTTTTTCACCCGTACCCCCCTCCTCTTTTGTAGGACAAGACCTACAAAAAAAATCTTACAACTACTGATATCTATTTTCATTCCTATTAAATACAATTAACTTGTCCGTATTTTTATCGAAGAGACTACGAACTGTTCTGATAATTCAGAAAGCCTGCGATGGAAGCACAAACCCTTAAAGGGAGTTTGCTTATGATTAAGGACATACAGGCTGAAATTCCTTCCTCGATTCAAAGAGCAATCCCCTGTCCGTATTTCTTGAGGAGAGTGTTTGAGTCATGATGTCTGCACCAAGACTTATATTGCCCCTTATATTCATTTTTACTATAATTGGCATTATTACTGTTCCCGAAATCAGCGTCAGCACAGAACCTATTGTGATCGGTGTCATGCACTGGGAAAATTTCACCTATGCGGAGATGATGAGGAATTCCTACGAGATGGCCCTGGAAGACATCAACGGAAACGGGGGAATAAAAGGCCGGCCTGTAAAGCTTGTCTATGCCGATGATCAGGGCAGCAGGCAGGCCGGGGAAAAGGCCCTCAGGGAGATGGGAAAAGAAAAAGGGCCGGTCATGCTCGTCGGCGGCTACGGGAGCAGCAATACCATATACACGGCAGGAATGGCGGACAAACTGGACATCCCCTTTCTGATTTCAACGGCAGCGGATGACAGGATTACGCAGAGAAAGTGGAAAAATATCTACAGGATAAACCCTCCTGCAAAGGAGTATGCAAAGGGAGTCGAAGAACTGCTGCTGAAAAAAATAAAGCCGGCGTCCCTGTCGATCATTTACGAAAACAGCCCTTACGGAACAGGCGGCGCACTGCAGATGATGTGGTTCTGCCGGGAGCACGATATAGAAATCAAAAAGATCATTCCCTATCATAAGGAAAGAACAGATCCTGCATACTTCCATAAGCTGCTTGTTTCCATAAAGGAGGACATGCCTGATGCAATTTATATGGTTTCATACCTGAGGGACGCTGTCTCTATTGTCAAAAAATTGCGGGAATTAAAAATCAGTTCAATACTGGTAGGCGGTGCAGGAGGATTTACCTCTCCCAGATTTATCCAGATGGCCGGACCTGCTGCGGACAACCTTTTGACAGCTACGCTCTGGACTCCTCACCTTCCCTATCCCGGAACCCGTGAATACTATGAAACATATGTCAGGAGGTTCGGCGCTGAGCCGGACTACCATGGCGCGGAAGCCTATTCAGTCCTGCTTGTAGCGGCTGATGCCCTGAAACGGGCCAGATCAATAGGCCCTGGCGATATACGTGCAGCACTGGACACAACGGACATGAAAACAGCCTTCGGTCCTGTGAACTTTAGGGCCTATGGAAAATTCGAGCGCCAGAACAGTTTTCCTACCATGGTACTTCAGGCCATCAATAATAAATATGAGTGCGTGTGGCCCGGGGAGATTGCTACGTCAAAGTTCATGGATCCGAAAGGAGGCAAAAGAAATCAATAGCGTGAAACATTGAGTGCTGTTTCACTCATTTTGTGTCAGGAGAAGAAAGGGGGTGTAAATTTTCAGACCGGCAGGAAGCGGTGAAAATTCGCTATTATGATATGTCCTGCCAAACATTTATTGTTGATGAAACAAGAGCCAAAAAAGGAGAATGAAACATGAAAAACAAAGTCTATGCTGTTATCGCCGTATGCTGCGCGTTATTTATGTTTGCAATTGCCTTACCTGTTGACTCCCATGCCAAACACAGAATTGTCTTCGGCGGCGGACCCGCCGGCGGTACCTTCCAGGTAGTTGCAAATGCCATACAGACCTATAAGCCGATTAAAGACCTTGAGGGAATTACGGTAAAGGCGCAGTCATCAGCAGGTTCTGTGGAAAACTTGCGGAAAGCAGAGTCCGGAAAACACGATTTTTCCGTGGTGTACTCAGGGCACGTTTACCTGGGAAGAAACGGAATGATGAAAAATGATACAAAAAAATACGAAAACGTATTAGCAGTCGCGTACCTGTACGGGGCCCCGGCCCAGCTGGTGGTGAAGAAGGGTTCCGGGATTAAGACCACAAAAGACCTGGTCGGGAAAAAGGTAGGTGTCGGCAACGCCGGTTCTGGTGCATTCGCCAATTGTGAGATGTTCTTTACCCACCTCGGCATTTGGGACAAAATTGAGCGGAACGCCATGGGATACAATGATGCGGCCCAGGCCTTTGGAAACAATCAGCTCGATGCCTTCTGGCTCTTTACCGCATTTCCGAGTGGTGCGGTAATCATGGCAGCGCAGACCAATGACATTGCACTTATCAATATCGGGAAGGACGCTGAAGAAGCCGGATATTTCAAGAAGTACCCCTATTTCGGGAAGCTGAATATTCCTGCAGGCACCTACAAGGGCGTGGACACTGATACTCCTTCATTCTTCGACTCTACACTGTGGGTGGCAAATCACAACGTCCCTGATGATGTGGTGTATCAAATTCTCTCCATAATTTTCACCGATGAAGGACTTGCCCACATGGTCGGCCAGAAAAAGACCTTTAAGGCAATGAATGTCAAGGACGGGATCAAGGGGATCGTAACCCCGATCCATCCGGGTGCAATGAAGTTCTGGAAAGAAAAAGGCGTAATGTAACAATAATCACAGGGGCGGGATTGCCCCGCCCCTGTGAACAACAAACAATCGGGGAAACATGTACGAAAAATTAAATAAACTCGAAAAAATACTATTTGATGCCTGCTCACTCATTCTTGTCCTTTTCTACTCCTACTCCGCTGTGCTGCAGCCGGCATCAGGGTAAAGATTGCGATCAGCTTGCCGGAGAGCCTAGATTGAAGTTTTTCCTCTTCCACATCCAGATCTTCCCGTTCGGGGAAGTATTCTTCCA
>JBFKMY010000312.1:0-3329 GCA_041629615.1 Thermodesulfovibrionia bacterium
ACACCGCTGACCTCATGTATTGCCTGTGCGATCAGTTCCTTTCCTGCCCCCGTTTCTCCCGTAATCAAAACCGGTTTGTTATATCTGGCAATGGCTTCGATATAATGGAAGACAGACTTCATTTTTTCGCTTCTTGTAATAATGGATCTGAATGCCTCCTGATGCTCAAGGTCCCCCTTGAAAAAATGCTTCGTGAGGATCGTGAGCTCGCTCCGCAGGTCTTTCATCTCCACTACCCGTTGAATGCTTGAAATAAAGCGGTTCTTTTCCACCGGTTTTACAAGATAGTCTGATGCACCCTCCTTCATGCATTCCACTGCCTTATCCAGTTCATTCAATGCAGTCATCACAATAACGGGAATGTGCGGAAATTCACGCCTGATTGCAGCGAGTACTTCTGTACCGGAGATATAAGGCATGATCAGGTCCAATACAATGACTGAGACCTCCTGACCGGCCAGCAGAGGTAAAACCTGCCTGCTGTCATCAATAGTCAAAACAGGACCCATTCCGGCCTTCTGCAGCATTAATGAGTATCCGTACAAAATCTGCTGTTCGTCATCTACCAGGACAACAGGAAGCGTGGAATCACTCATACATTAATTATTCCCTCCTGTTTTTTTACTTCCCCCATAGTGGGAGAAATAGAGGCAAGGGAGATTTCTGCTATGTCCTTATGTGTACAGCTGGAGCTGACAACTACAGGTCCCTGTTAAACACAGGCAATTTGACAATAGCCGTCGTTCCCTTGCCGGGTCTTGATTCGAATTCCAGGGTCCCGGCATGCTCCCTGATAATGACATGGGAAATTGAAAGCCCGAGTCCTGTCCCTCCGCTGTCAACCCTGGTGGTAAAAAAAGGCTCCCTGATACGCTCACACATATCATCGGACATCCCTACTCCCTCATCCCGCACTTTGATTACCACACAGTTTCCCTTCTTACTATAAGAAGTATGCACCGATACCCCGCAGCTCCTGTCCGGAAGTGCCTGCAGGGAATTCATGATCAGATTAATAATGACCTGCTCTATTTGCTGGGCATTTCCCCTGACAGGGGGATTATTTTTTTTGCAGCTGACCTGAAAGTTATCTGTACTTTTCCTTATCTGACTGCCGAGTAGTGTACAGGACGCCACAATAACATTATTGATGTCGACCTCTTCATTCATGCCGGCCCTGTCCGGACGGGCCAGATCACTGAGACTGTCAATTATCCTCTTAATCCTGTGCGTTCCTTCCTTCACTCCGTCAAGCAGTTTTGGTATGGCCTCACTCAGGTCCGGAAAAGACGGACGGGCCTGCGGCAGTTCAGGATTCCTGCGAAAATGTTCCGCAACGATTTCACCTATATCCATCCAGATATCAGAGAGCAATTCGGCATTGGTCATTATATAACTGTTCGGGTTGTTGATCTCATGGGCAATGCCGGACGCAAGTGTACTGAGGGCATTCATTTTATTTGCATCAATCAATTTTTTATTGGCCTTTAACAGTTCAGCAGTCCGTTCCGCCACACGGAGTTCCAGTTCATCACGGGCGTTTTGCAACGCCTCCTCCGCCTTCCTTTGCTCCGTAATATCACGGGCAACAGCATATATCAGACGCTGATCAATATCAGTATGGTCGGTCCATGAAAGCCATTTATAGGAACCATCCTTGCACCGGTACCGTTCCTCGCAACAGAGAGGTGACGGGCTGCAGCATGAATTTTGCTGTTTTGCGCGTTTTCTTGCAAGATCATCGGGATGGATAAAGGTATGATAGGGCTTTGCGCAGAGTTCCTCTTTTGTGTACCCGAGTATTTTCTCAAACGCAGGGTTCACGATTTTAAAATAACCGTCCAGTCCTGCTACGCACAGCATATCATTGGAGAGGTTAAAAAAGTGCTCGTATATTTTTTCCATTTGACCGCACTCCTTTCCTCATGCACAGATTAATCGATTCATCAGTGCCTGTCTGCCCCTGCAATCATGGACACTGCTCTTCTGTTACCTGCATCTTTTATAATTATCCCGTACAGCAGACACACGTTTACATGTTCCCTGTGGAGCACTATATCCCATTATAACAAAACTGTATTTTGTCTGTTAAAGGAAGGATTGAAAGAGATTCAGACCAGATTTTTCCTGAAAAAAAGGCAAAAAAGTACTCTCGTGGAAAATTATTCCCTGTCACAACAGTAATTCCATGCATTCCGAAATAACATAACACTTTGTAAAAACACACTTTCCAGAAGAATTTACCTTATAAAAAGTTGCCTCTGTTTTGGGCACGTCAATTGCTTTATCACCATTGAAGATAATTAATACTGCCCGATATGGGGCAAGGAGGAATAATGAACATTGTCCTGAGCGCAGTCATACCGTTGGGCCTGGCATCTCTTGCTTTAGTAGTTTTCAGGGACATGGGGATGACGATGATTTTTAATCTCGATGCCTTTTTGATCGTTGTCGGCGGGACCGCCATCGCCTTGTTTGTGGGATTTCCCGTTGAAAGGATGCGCTCAACCGTACAGGACATAATCAATGCATATTCGCGGCAAAGGGACAGAGACGCCGTTATCAGAGACATTCTCGATATATCAAGGATGTACAGGAGAACAGATATAAGTACCCTCGAAAACAAAATACAAGGTCTGGATGATAATTTTCTGCGGCTGGGAGCGAAATTGTTGATTAATAATTACGGGGCGCGGGATATAAAAAATATCATGGAAAGGGAATTGATGAACAGGCTGACAAGCCGCGATTTCAGCCAGAATATGCTCAGGACCGTTGCACGTCTTACCCCTTCATTCGGGCTTGCGGGTACTGTCATCAGCCTCATCAAAATGTTTAAACACCTGGAATCTGTTGATGCGATTGCGCCCATGATGGCTGTGGCCCTTATGTCGACTTTTTATGGCGTGATTATCGCAAATCTCATCATGCTGCCGCTCTGTGCAAAGCTGAAAGAAGAGGCCATTGAATCAGAGGCTGTCATGAGTATTACTATTGAGGGAATACTCGCTGTAAACAATATGGAGCATCCCCTTAAAATTGAAGAAAGAATACGGGGATGCCGGGAAGAGGAAATTGCGTGGGCTCAGAGTATAGGCAACAGGATGACAGCACAGAATGCCTCCAGCGTAATGCAATAATTCTTATGGAGGGAGAGGTATTCAGAAAAAAGGGGGGCAGCGTACATGGAAAATCCTTCTGAAAAAATAACGGGGTCTTACTACGACAGGGCCGCAGTAGCTTCAACGCGCGTGCGTATCAGGAGATTTGATGAGTCCCTGGACAGTGACACGAACTGGCTTATTTCCTTCAGCGATATCCTGTCCCTG
>JBFKMY010000313.1:0-3324 GCA_041629615.1 Thermodesulfovibrionia bacterium
TTAACTCGTATACCTTTCTCATCCCGGGAGAATCCCCTATGAGTCCCTTGAAGTTATATTTTCTTTTTAACTGTTTCTTGAGCATGATATTTTCTTTATGAACATGTGAAATCTCAATTGCTCTTTTGATAACAATCATCAATTCATCCAATACAAACGGTTTTGTCACATAATCAAATGCCCCTATTTTCATTGCCTCTACAGCAGTCTGTATGGATCCATAGGCAGTAATTAGAATGAAGGGTATGGTATTGTTTGCTGCGGATAATTGCTTTAATATATCCATCCCGTTAATGCCGGGCATCATCAGGTCGCACAGTATAACATCGAAATGGCTGTCTCTTAAGAGCGCTAATCCGCTTTCACCGTCCTTGGCAGCTTCCACCTGTAGAGCATTCTCCTCAAGAAATGTTGTAAGAACATTTCTTATCGTTTCGTCATCATCTATTATCAGGATTCGATGCATACGCAATTGTACCCCATGGGTAGGGGAACGTCAACAAATTGACAATAATTAATGTGCCTTCTGTCACGATGGAACGAAACGCGGTCTTAAGGCCAGCTCTCGATATGCAGAAAAGGATCTTTTATGATAACAAGCTGGCTGAACTATGGCATAAAAGCGGACAGGAATACAGCTGTGGCTGAACTCCATCAGTTTTCAATCCGAGGATGACAGGGCCTGTTTCCATTCGTCAACAGTATTAATATTTTCCCATGCCGATGAAATTGTTCCGGGTATTTCTGGCGTGATCACCTTGGGGTGTTCTGCAATTTCCTGCAGCCGGGATTTACCCGTCCGATTGATTGATTCAACAAAATCGAAAATCATGGGTTCATAACACGCACCGGTCGTTTCGGCATGCTGTTTTCCTTTTAGTTGCGGCAAGATCGCCCAGATACCCGGCTTCCTCTGGCGTAAAAGCCAGTTCCACGCATCTTCATGCATAAAGGGCATATCAACCGCGGAAATAATCCATGTGCTATCCGGAGCCCATCGGAACGCACTCAGCAGACCTGAAAGGGGACCGGTTGATCCGTCGATATCAGGAAGCATATCAACGTTTCGCAATGATTCCGGAAGATCTGTCTTACCCAGCAGGACTGTTTTTTTTGTCACCTTTGAGAGGATATCAAAAGACCGTTCGATGAGCGTTACGCCGTTGATTTCGAGCAGGGCCTTTGTTCTTCCCATCCGCGTACTCTTCCCGCCAACGAGGAGCCCTCCCTTTATCAAGCGCTTTGAGTACATTGAGCTCATCTGCGTATAAATATATTCGAGAAAAATGTCATAATTTCTGTGATCTCCCTTATGCACCAGCATGGTATCACCTGCATGTTTTGTTACCCGGGATATTTCTGTCACAATATGTATTCTTGGAATAGGTGTATCCTTATATCCTTCAACCAGTATGAGATCTAGACTGCGGGGAACCCGGTCCAGGGCAGCAAAAATATCTGCCTGCTCTTGCGGATACCGAGCAAATCCCTGCCGGTCATCGGTTGCACAGACAAAGTCTGCCCCGGCGCTGTAGAAGCGCGCGGTATCTTTGTTCTCACGGTCAATATCAATAGTATGATGCGTATGTTTCAGAACCCCAACAGCCAGCCCTTGTCGTTTCAACTCTGGTAATGCCTTCTCGATAAGAGTGGTCTTTCCCGTGTTCGAAGCACCGCTAACACCTATGACGCAAACAGATTTCAAGGAGTCCTTCCTTTGTTATGCATTGTATCATGTTTCATATTCTTGTCTCCCGCAGGACAAAAGATTTATCATGGCACAGCATGAGCCAAGTAATGAATCGACCTGATGTCACTGCGAGAACCATTATATTCTAAAAAATCTGCGGCAATTGATGCTGAATAGGGACCCGGTAGTACCCCGGTGATACCCTGTACCGGGCAAGCATGGTTCGAATGAGCGAGTCAGGCTGGAATGAGGTATCCAGCATTATTTCCATATCCATATTCAGCGAACGTCCCCGCACTATCCCCTTCGCACGTGCATACAACCCGTTTCCTTTGATCGCGACTGACTGTATGTCAATTCTGTTTTCATGAACCCGTGCTGCCCCCTTTATTGCATGAAATTGATCCATGGGAAGAATCGTGCTGAAAAAACCTGCTTTTTTTATATTAAGATTATCGACTGAAAATCGCACCTCTCCTTCTCCCCTGATCAGTGACATACGGAACGAGAGGGTGCCGTCCCCCTGTATATTCAGTATTTCCATTACAGGCAACTGCCTGATATTGATCCCTCTGCCATGAAGCATAAGGGTTTTCTGCTCCGGCAATCGGGTGGATCCGGAAACACTACCGTTATTCACCATACATTCAAAATCCATTTCCAGGCGCGCCGTTAACAGAGAAAGAATATCCAGCTTCGCACGTATATTATCCAATATTAACAGGGCACGAAGGGAATCGTCCGAACCAATAGTATTCAAAACAACCCTTTCAGCGCGCAGGTTGTAAAAAAGCCCTTTTCGCAATTCATCTGTTTCAATCGCCATATTATATTCCATGAGAGACGTGTCAACGCGGTTCCTGATAAGACTTTTGGGCACAGCGATAAGCCAGAAACCCATGACAACGATCAAAACAACTGCCAAAATAATTCCGATTTTTTTCATCCCATAGATGACCGCCTGGCCAGCCGGGGGCACGATAACTGATTATCTCTAGTTCGAGCTCCTCCTGCTCACGCGTCCGGCTTCTTCCTCACTGGAGTATATAATGCAATCGTTATAGAAACATTCAGACGTTCGGGACTTTCGAACGTCTTTCTCATATGGGCCTTTTTTACGGAAAGCATAACCGGTGCGGTGTTGATTTCAGCAAACAGATTGACCATTTCATTCATGGTAATCCCTTCAAGAAGAATCTCTGCCTTTTCCTCAGTAAGCGTTTCTTTCAGGTCTCTCGAACCAATCGACTTTACCGTTTTCAGCTTCGATTTCATGCCGAGGGCAGTTATGATAGAATCGAGAGATGCGGTTATGCCGTTTACCCGGGTCAGTGATGATTTCTTCTGAATTGCATCAACGCGCTCCTTGATTGACCTATATTCTTTTCCCAGAGAAGTCAGTTCGGTCAATCTTTTTTCCCGTTTGACAGCCTGGTCTTGAACAGCGCGTGCCAGGAACATTTCAGGAATAATAAGGAGAGCTAAGATACCCCCTATGAGGAAAAGCAGTGCGGTTCGCCGCGCAATCGCTGTGGGGAAATACCGTTCTATGCCATCCCATATGATTTTGACAACCCTGTTGGTTTTCATAAGGAGTCCTTCCTGAAATCAGACGGTTTAGCAACGACAGTAAA
>JBFKMY010000314.1:0-3293 GCA_041629615.1 Thermodesulfovibrionia bacterium
GTCTGGGCGGGCATATTGTAACAGGCCACGTTGATGGTATCGGGACAATCAGAGAGAGAAAAAAGCTCGGAGAGTATACATTTTATTCAGTCGAAGCTTCTGCGGACATATTAAAATATATTGTAAAAAAGGGGTCTGTTGCGGTGGACGGTATCAGTCTGACAGTAACGGACCTCGACCACAGATCCTTCAGCGTTGCCATTATTCCCCATACGCTGACTGCTACAAACCTCGGAGATAAGGACGTTGGCAGCAGGGTAAATCTTGAAACGGACATTATAGGAAAATATGTTGAAAAGCTGCTGTGCACGAAAGATACTGAATCAGGGCTCATGGAACTGCTCAGAGAGAAAGGGTTTGTAAATGAGTAAAAAGCAAAGTAACCCGAAAACATCAAAAACAAAAATAATGAAAACAAGAAAAAAGTTCAAATTCAATACCATAGATGAGGCAATTGATGATATCAATGATGGAAAAATGATCATCCTCGTGGACGATGAGGACAGGGAGAATGAAGGTGACCTTACCATAGCCGCTGAAAAGGTGACGCCTGAGGCAATTAATTTCATGGCGAAACACGGCCGCGGACTTATATGCCTGTCTCTTCCTCCCGAGAGGGTGGAAAAGCTGAAACTGCCTTTGATGGCTGATATGAACACCTCCCGTTTCGGTACTGCCTTCACCATATCAATCGAAGCGCGGCGGGGGGTAACAACGGGCATTTCAGCAGCTGACAGGGCAAAGACAATTAAAACCGCCATTCACCCGAAGGCCAGGCCCGAAGACCTGGCACGACCGGGGCATGTATTTCCTTTAAGGGCCCAGCCGGGGGGAGTGCTTCAGCGTGCAGGACAGACTGAGGGCTCAGTCGATCTGGCGCGCCTGGCCGGATTTTACCCGGCCGGCGTTATATGCGAGATCATGAACGACGACGGCACTATGGCGCGTGTACCGGAGCTTGCGAAGTTCGCCCGTAAACACAAGTTGAAAATGGTTACGGTAAAAGACCTGATTGAATACAGGATGCAGAATGAATGTCTGGTGAAAAGACTGGCATCAACAGAAATCCCCACTACGTTTGGCGGTGATTTTAAGGCTATTGTCTTTGGAAACCTCGTTGATGACTCCCTCAACGTAGCGCTGGTAAAAGGAGATATCAGGCCTGATGACGATGTCCTTGTCAGGGTTCATTCGGAGTGTATTACCGGTGATGTCTTTGGCTCGAAAAGATGTGACTGCGGCGACCAGTTTCACAAGGCAATGGCCATGATAAAGAAAGAGGGCAAAGGGGTTCTTCTCTATATGAGACAGGAAGGAAGGGGCATAGGGCTTGTCAATAAAATAAAGGCATACGCACTCCAGGATGCAGGGCTTGATACTGTCGAGGCCAATGTAAAACTCGGTTTTAAGCCCGATTTAAGGGATTACGGAATCGGTGCTCAAATGCTGGTAAATCTCGGTGTCAGGAAAATGCGCTTAATGACCAATAATCCGAAAAAACTTATCGGCCTTGACGGGTATGGGTTAAGCATTGTCGAGCGGGTACCTGTAGAAGTAAAGCCTCATGACAAAAATATCAACTATCTATCCATCAAGAAGAAAAAACTCGGGCACATGCTCAATCATGTATAATACGCTGTAGGGGCGGGGTGACCCCGCCCTTACAAATTCCAGGAGGATTTATGAAAAAGTATGAGGGAGAGCTCCAGGCAAAGGGACTTAAATTCGCCATAATCATAAGCCGTTTTAATGATTTCATAACAGGGAAGCTCCTTGACGGTGCGGTTGATGCCCTTGTGCGGCATGGAGCTGCGGAGCAGAATATTGATGTGATCAGGGTGCCGGGTGCCTTTGAAATTCCCCTTATAGCAAAAATAGTAGCAAAGAAAAAGTCCTGTGATGCCATTATCTGCCTGGGAACGGTGATTCGCGGGGCCACGCCGCACTTTGATTATGTCTCCTCCGAAGTATCCAAGGGGATTGCATCAGCTTCACTGGAAACAGGGGTCCCCATTGCATTCGGGGTCCTGACAACCGACACTATTGAGCAGGCCGTTGAGCGGGCCGGCAGCAAGAGCGGCAATAAAGGCTGGGATGCTGCTTTAGTCGCCATTGAAATGGCGCAACTGTTAAGAAAATTATAGCGTTATACATACGAACCTGTAGGGGCAATTCATGAATCGCCCCTGCTTTTTTTCTTATATGAAACGACGCCGATCCAGAGAATATGCCCTGCAAATCCTCTTTCAGCTTGAATTAACGGGGAATCCGTTGAATGATGAAATCTTCTCTGCATTCTGGGAAAGCAGGGAGGAGGACAACAGGTCTGTAAAGGAATTTACCCGCCAGATTGTCGACAATACCCTCGCACATGTCCATGATATAGATGAGCGTATAAAAAAAGCTGCCGAACGCTGGTCCATCGAGAGAATGCCGGTAATTGACCGAAGCATCCTCAGGGCAGCAACATATGAACTTGCCTATAGATCAGATATCCCCCCCTCAGTAATAATCAATGAAGCCCTTGAGATTGCCAAAAAGTACTCCACTGAGGAATCAGCGTCCTTTATTAATGGCATACTGGATAACATCGCACGTACCCTGCCGGTAACTGCCGGTCATAAAATCAGGTAACAGCCGGGGATCCGCAGGCATTGCACACATTCCTGAGAAGCACTTCATCAGAAATAAATCGGGTCTCTTATGATATAGTATTAACGCAAAATAAAATGAGAAAAGCCGGACTGCCCGGGTATCTCATTGACAGACGGGCGTCAGGGAGATAAGATGTTAAACATTGTTCAAAGGTAGTTCAACGTAGTTCAAAATTGTTGGTACTGACAAAATACCTTGAACTACCTTTGAACCACTTTTGAACTATCTTGAACATTTTTAGGAGGAAATTTTGATACCACGTTATTCAAGGCCTGAGATGGCGAAAATATGGGAGCCCCGGAATAAATTCCAGAAATGGCTCGATGTTGAAATCGCTGCCTGTGAGGCATGGGCCAGCCTTGGAAAAATACCGAAAAAAAGTCTGGCCGTTATAAAAAAGCGCGCCGCGTTCAGCATCAAGCGGATAGATAAGATCGAAGAAAAAGTGAAACACGATGTTATCGCCTTCCTCACCTCTGTTGCTGAAAATGTGGGCCCCGATTCCCGTTACATTCACATAGGCCTCACATCTTCAGACATAGGTGATACGGCCCTTGCCCTTCTGATGAGGGAAGCGGCTGACATTATTATTAATGATATCAATGAGCTGATGAAAGTCCTGAAGGCCAATGCCTATA
>JBFKMY010000315.1:0-3293 GCA_041629615.1 Thermodesulfovibrionia bacterium
GGAATGTCCTCTTTCCGGTCCCTGAGCGGAGCCAGATTGAGTTCAACGACCTTTAGCCGGTAATAAAGGTCTTCGCGATAGTCTCCGCGTTTTACTTTCTCGAGGAGCGGCTGATTCGTGGCCGCTATCACCCTGACATCAGTTTTCATTGTCCTGGACTCGCCGACCCGTTCAAATTCCCTTTCCTGTAACACCCTGAGCAGACGCAGCTGCATTCTCGGGGACAAATCCCCGATCTCATCAAGAAAGATGCTTCCGCCATGAGCAAGCTGAAAACGGCCAATCTTATTGTGAATAGCGCCGGTAAACGCCCCTTTAACGTGTCCGAAAAGCTCACTTTCAAGGAGGTTTTCAGACAGGGCAGAGCAATTTACCTTGACCAGAGGAGATGTGCTGCGTTCGCCACGGTGATGAATCGCCTCGGCAACCAGCTCTTTGCCCGTACCGCTTTCACCCGTAATGAGTACGGTTGTCTGAACATTCGCAAGGTTGTCTATCATTTCATATATTTTCTGCATCTCCCGGTTCTTTCCAACCAGATTGTGAAAATGATGCCGTTCCTCCAAATCCCGTTCAAGAGCAGCGATTCGCGTTTCATCTCTCACCACCAGTACAGCGCCGGTAAAATTGCCAAGATTATCAGACAGCGGAGATGTATTGATGGTCATAATCTGATGCCGGGAATTATCATTCCTGCATTCAATACGATTGAGCTCGACCGGCTTATGTTCCTGAATGGTCTCCGTCAGGGCCTTAACACACTGGCCAGTACAGGGGTGCTGCATGGAATGAAATAATGTGCCGATACTTTCTTGAGAAAATCCGCAAGCAGACATGGCAGCATCATTCATCTGCGTAATTCGGAGATCCTTATCAACCGTAATAATCGCGTCTCTGACGCTTCTAAAGACAGCCTCGAGGTTTGAGCGATACCGTTCACGTTCATCCGCGACGGCTTTATACTGCAGGGCCATCCCGGCAACGCGGAGGATATCTTCTTTATAAATCGGTTTGGTCAGATAGTCAAAAGCGCCATGGCGCACGGCTTCCGACGCCGTCTCAATATTCGGATTGCCGGTGATCATTACAATCGGGCAATTGATCCGCCGCTTTTTCACTTCACGCAAAAAATCAATGCCCGATTTTCCTCGAAGAATGATGTCAGCGTAAATCAGATCAAAATCTGATGTTGATAATAAGGCAAGCCCTGTATCAAAATCTTCGGCAGTAGACACTTCATATCCTTCATCGGAAAGAAACGTGTTAAAGGTGTATCGAATGCTCTTTTCGTCATCTACTACAAGTATTTTGCCGTTCATATTATGATCCTGTCCGATTTCATTTCTTCATGATGATTTATGTCACTTGCAGGAAGATCAACCATGACCCTCGTATATTTACCTGCCACACTTTCAAAAAATAATCTGCCATTATGTTCAGTAACAATGCCATGACTGATGCTCAGTCCGAGGCCCGTACCCTTACCACCGGGCTTTGACGTGAAGAACGGGTGTATCACCTTATCCAGATGATCAGCTGGAATGCCAATGCCAGTATCAGCAAACGTTATTCGCACACCCGGAGAACCATTCACCCTTGACTGTTCTCCGGAAATTTCAAGCCGTTTGTTTTTGTGAATTGCGGCATATTTCTCGTTCAGGGCATACCGGGCATTATTAATGATATTCAGGAAAACCTGTTCGATCTGCTGATAATGTCCCAGTACCTGCGGAATGTCCGTTGGAACACGAACATTCAGTATGATACCATCTTTTCTCAGGAGTGCGGCAGTGAGGGCAAGCGCATCAGAAAGCACGTCACTGATATTGACATGCCCTTTCTCGTCTGCCTTCGAGTCACGGGCAAATGAGAGAAGACTGCTGACAATATTAGAAATCCTGTTACCCTCATGAATAATTTGTTTGGCCAAATCATCTTCAATAAGATCCTTGTCTGTTCTCTTCCTGTTTCTGTCAATGAGTATCTGTGCATAGTTGATAATACCGTTAATAGGATTGTTGATTTCATGTGCCACACCTGCCGAGAGTTCACCGATCGAGGCAAGGTGAGCGGCCCGCAGCGCCTCAGCCTGGAGCCTGGTCCTTTCAGTAACATCACCGGTTACCAGCATGACACTGTGAACTCTTTCATCATCATCTTTTATTGGTATCGCTTTTATATCAAATGACTGTCCTTTTTGGTTCGTCACAAAGAAGGTTTCGTATTTGCCTGTACTGAAACTCCTGACCGCAGGACATTCCTCACAGGGATCTTTTTTGTTATGCCATATCGTAAAGCAGTGCAAGTCCCTGATATCTGATTCCTCCTGCCCGAGCATCAGGCCCGTCGCCCTGTTCGCCCACGTAACTTTCAAATCAGGAGAAAGCTGCATAATAGAATCAGGAAGCGCATCAAGGAGGTCATGAAATTCCTGAGACAGCTTCCTGAACTCGTCCTCACTCGCCCTCAATGATTTCTCCATGAGCTTACGGCTGGCAATTTCCTGTTCAAGCTCTTCATTTGTCTCGATCAGATTGGCTGTGCGGCTGGCCACCATCTTTTCGAGCGTCTGGCGGTAGCGGTCAAGCTCATCCTCTATCTCTTTTCGATCCGTAATATCAAGCGCGGCCCCCAGCACCTGGCTTACCGTTCCGCCCTTTTTCCTTTTAAAAACAATATTTCTGTTATAAAGCCATCGCCATTCACCCTGAGCGCTCTTTACCCGTAGGATAACACTTGCAATATCGCCGTCATCAATGCGTGATATATAATTTAGATGCATAGCCCATTTCGGCAGGTCATCCGGATGAACCAGCTCCCTCTCCATTCCTTTTCTGATTTTTCGGATACCTTCTAGAGAATACCCGAGCTGTATCTCAAGCATATGGTTGGCATAAATAAATTCGATATTCTCTACATCAAAGATATAGAGAATATTCGGGGCAGTATCAGCAATCCGCTGGATAAAATACTGGTTTTCCAGCAAGGCCTTTTCAGCATGTTTCCGGCTTGTGGTGTCGAAACCGTATACATTGACATAACCAAATTCAGAAATCGGTACAAATGACAGGGATAAGATCCTGGGATCCAGTTTCACTTCCATATTTATGCGTGTCCCGTCTTTTAAAACATCTCCGATGATGTCCTCATAGGATTCAGGAAGAGGTCCGCCGACCTCTGTTTGCCACGCTTTTAACAGTGCTTGACTGGGCGTGTTGGCATACAGAATCGTGCCATCCTGCGCGATCCGCATAACTGGATAGGGACTTTCAGACGGGAACTTCGCCAATTTA
>JBFKMY010000316.1:0-3261 GCA_041629615.1 Thermodesulfovibrionia bacterium
CCACTGTCCAGTCAGGCATTCATTTACATTCGTTGTAACATGCTGAATATTAAAGGGTAAAACAATTGATGAGCAGATTTTTTATGTAAACTAATTTAACAGAATGGAGAGATTAGGGACTCCGGCACAGACTTACCTTTCAAGGATCGCCTTTACTTCCCGGGAGTATGTCGTGCCTTTTTCATATAAATACAGGGGCGGTTCTATGGTAAGCCATGTACCGGAGCCCTTTACTGCTTCTATAAGGACCATTTTGGCCTCCTCACCTGAGAAGGAATGGACAAACCTCATCCTCTTGGGTTCAAGCCGTGATTTCCGCAGTATTTCGATGAGCTCCGTCAGCCTGAAGGGGTGGTAAATCACGTAAAACCTGCCGGCGTGCTTCAGCATATAGGCAGCTGTTTTAATCAGGTCCGGGAGCGTGATCTCAATTTCATGCCGTGCAACAGCCCGTTCTTCGTCCACGCTCATACGTCCTGTCTCCGGCTTTCTGAATGGGGGATTGGAAAAGGCGATATTGAATGTATGGGGCGGAAAATCTTTTTTCAGCTCCTTCATGTCTTTTGTGACAATATCTATCCTGTCCTCCAGACCATTGATCTTCACGTTCTTTCTGGCCCGTTCAGCAAGAGGTCCCTGAATTTCAACGGCAACAATCTTTGCACTTCCCATCCTTCTGGCAAGAAGGATTGATACAACCCCTGAGCCTGCCCCCAGTTCAATCGCTTTTTCAATACGTCTGGCTGATATAAAATTTTCAAGGAGCAGCGCATCGATGCTGAAGCGGTACCCGTTCTTTGCCTGCAGCAGACGTATGTCTTTTATACTGTCAAGGGTCTCGCCGGTCCCCGGCTTAACGTCCTTTTTCATCGATAATGGATTTCCTTCATTTTCTGTCTCATTACCCCTGTCTATTTGCACTCAATTTTCAGGACCTTACGCTCTCATCATTGTATGCATGTTGCAGTAAAAGAGCAAGAAACAAAACCTCCCGGGCCTGCGGAGCGGACCTTCGAATTTTCCTGCGTGACGTAAATCACATCTATATATACACTGTCTCTCTAAAATACAATAATCAGTGTCAACGAATACTAAACGGAACTGATGATATCTCATGACCCCATTCATGCAGGACTGATAATGTATCCCTTCGGGGAATAAAGGAGATAAAGGACAATGCAAAAAACAGTATCTGAGGACAATGTATATTTTAATCTCCATATGCTAAGAAAAGCCATGTGGGCCGTTAAGAAAACAATGGGGATAGACACAGATTATGCAAAGGCGATCTCACGGGCAAAAACCTACAACGGCCTGAGGATGTTTAAAAAAGCAATAACTACCTGCGAGGAGGCCATCTTTATGCAGCCCGAGAATGCAGAAGCATACTACCATCTGGGCAATACCTTCAGCAGGCTTGGCATGTATAGTGAGGCAGTGAAAGCCTATAAACGGGCCATAGGCAACAAATCCGGATACGTCGAGGCAATGTATAAACTGAGCATTGCCTGCAGCAGGCTGGGCAGGATACAGGAGGCGATCGACATCACAAAAAGGGCAATACACATAATGCCACATATGTCAGTTGCCCATAAAAATCTGGGACTTCTTTATGGCAAATCGGGTTCGTATCACGAGGCCATAGGGCCTCTGAGAAAGGCATTGGAAATAGAGCAAAATAACACTGAAGCGCGGTGTAACCTTATTCAATACTACATAAAGTTAGATGATAAAGCCGCTGCGAAAAGAGAATTAAGGACACTGCAGGATCTTTCCCCTCACGCGGCCGCCAAGTTATCTCATCAAATGCCCGAATGACTCTATGTATACTTTGTGAGCACTGTCACAGATTATCAGTGCTCAAAGTAATAATTTATAAACAGTACAGTATGAGACAAATGAAAAGGGGGTGACAGTCAATGAGCCCGAATTTCGAAGCCTTTTATTCAGAGGTTTTCCATTATTTTCAGTACAACATGTATATCGGAATAACCCTCGCGGGGTTACTGCTGCTCCTGCTTTTTCGAAAGCCCAAATTGTTTTTCACGCTCGTCTTCATTGCAGCAATGAACATATCATTGCTCTATGTTATTTCTTACACCTCATCACTGGGAGAAGTCAAAAAGAAGAGTCTGCTTCAAAAGGGAACGATCGCAAAGGGTTATGAGAAAGATCTTACATTTTGATAAAGGGGTGCCTGTAAAAATATTTGAGAGAGGTGAAGGAATGGACTCTATGGACAATAAGGGGAGTGACGTAACATATTCCGGCCGCTTCGGGGAAGTAGCACTGGATATGGGGTTTCTCACTATAGAGCAGTTGCATGAAGCGTCATCGGAGCAGTTTTATGCTGATCCCTGCAGAAGGGTAAGCCTGCAGAAAGTCATAAAAAATATTGTCGATAAGAACTGGATGACCCGGAATCACATAGACATCGTTTTAACTGAAATGTTCAACCTCCTGTCAAAGAAATATTCAAAGAAACATCCCGCATTGTGACCGGGGACATGAAATCATGATCGTTCCGCTCAGCAAGGTGAGTAATGACTGCCCGGACTTGGAACAGAATGAGTCATGTGTTATTATCAGGTCATGAAGGACAAACAGGACTTTCAGAATACAAGACAATACTACAGGATACGATATCCTCTTTCTTACAGACCAAAAGTACGAATACAAGGCAAAGATTCTGATCATGATGTTATCGAGTTATCAGAACGGGGAGTCAGATTTCTTTATAAGGGAACAGGACAATATAACAAGGGGGCAGAACTGCAGGTGCATCTGGTTTTTCATGACGGCGAATCTATTAAATTGTCAGGGGAGCTGTTGAGAGTTGAAAAAGAAGACCTGATCCTTCACTTTCAGGAGAATATCCCCCTCAGCAGGATTATGAAGGAGCAGAGATATCTGAGATCTCATATTATCGGTCACATGTAGGGTTGTGAGCAGGGTCGGATCTTTATCCGTGACAGGTCTAACATAGTATTATGAATTACGAATAAAGGGACAGAGAATAACGATTGACGAGTCACGAATTACGAGTGACGAACTATTATTACTTCGTAAATCGTACATCGCAAATCGCTACTCGTCATTCTCTTTTAATTCCTTCATCATGTATTATGTCTTGAGGGTCGGATCTTTATCCGTGACTGGTCTAACATAATATTATTGAATGACGAATAAAGGGACAGAGAATAACGATTGACAAGTCACGAATTACGAGTGACGAACTATTATTACTTCGTAAATCGTACA
>JBFKMY010000317.1:0-3245 GCA_041629615.1 Thermodesulfovibrionia bacterium
ATTGAAACATGAAAGACATTTTCCGTAAATTCAATAAAACAGCGGTACTCGTTATTGGCGACCTCATGGTTGACCAGTATATCTGGGGAAAAGTAAAAAGGATATCCCCTGAGGCACCTGTTCCTGTGGTAGAAGTCACGGAAGAAAATATGTTGCTGGGCGGCGCTGCCAATGTAGCGCATAACATCGTATCGCTGGGCGGCAAAGTATTTATCGCAGGGACGATCGGCAGGGACGATATTGGCAAGATTTTAATAAACAAGCTCTCTGAAAAAGGACTTGATACAGGCGGGATTGTTCTCGATGGCAGCAGGCCGACAACAGTAAAAACCAGAGTAATCGCACACAGCCAGCAGGTTGTCCGCTTTGACAGGGAAGTGAAGGCGGATATCGGCAAATCAACATTGTCGTTGATTCTGGAGTATGTTCATTCCTGCCTGCCCGGGATAAAGGGGATAATCATTTCGGATTATTGCAAGGGGCTCATCACGAGGACGCTTATTAAAAAGCTCATTGAGATTACAGGATCGAAAGTATTTATTGCCGTTGATCCGAAGATTGGCCATTTTGACTATTACAGGGGAGTCAGCCTTATAACGCCAAACATCAATGAAGCGTCTTTCGGATCAGGAATCGATATAACGGACAGGAAAACCTTAATTTCAGCAGGCAGTGTTCTCATGAAGAAACTGCAGTGCGGTTCACTCGTCATAACACGGGGAGACGAAGGGATGACCCTCTTTGAAAAGAGCGGCGCGGTCATCGATATCCCGACATGCGCCCGGGAAGTGTATGATGTAAGCGGAGCAGGAGATACCGTTATCGCAGCGCTGACGCTCTGCCGGTCGGCAGGAATAAAATTAAAAGACGCTGCGATCATTGCAAACCACGCCGCAGGGGTGGTGGTGGGAAAAATGGGAACTTCTGTTGCAACTCAGCAGGAAATAGCAAAGAGCATGAAAACCTGCTCTCCCTCAATAAACATAAACCTGAAAAAACATCGAGGTCAATCATGAGATTAGCAGAGAGAACAAAAGCCATCAAACCGTCGCCTACCCTTGCAATGAATGCAAAGGCAAAGGCGCTGGAGGCAGCCGGGGAAGATATCACCAATTTTGGCGTCGGCGAACCCGATTTTGATACGCCGGAAAACATTAAGGATGCTGCAATCAGGGCCCTCAGGGACGGGTTTACAAAATATACCGCTGTGGGCGGTATTGATGAATTGAAGAATGCGATCATCGATAAATTCAAAAGGGACAACAACCTCCACTATGAAAAAAGTGAAATCCTCGTCTCATGCGGGGCCAAGCACAGTCTCTATAACATTGCAGAGGCGCTCTTCGGCCCGGGAGATGAAGTCATAATACCGGCGCCCTACTGGGTAACCTACCCTGATCAGGTACTATTGAATGACGCAACGCCTGTCATCGTTCAAACCGATGAAAATAAAGCCTTTATGATTGAGCCTGACCTTCTTAAAGAAAAACTCACGACAAAAACAAAGGCCCTTATTCTTAACAGTCCTTCAAATCCCACAGGCCTGGCATACGACAGGGACACTCTTGAAAAGATAGCGGCACTGGCAATCGAGCATGATTTTTATATCCTGTCAGATGAGATTTATGAAAAACTTGTTTACGATGGATTTAAACATATAAGCATTGCCTCTCTTGGCGAAGAAATAAAGGAGAGGACCATAGTCGTGAACGGGCTCTCCAAATCACACTCCATGACAGGCTGGAGGCTCGGATTTACTGCCGGCCCCGTTGATATTACAAAGGCAATGACAAATATACAGAGTCAGTCAACATCCAATGCCACATCATTTGTTCAAAAGGCTGCGGTCGAGGCCCTCACAGGACCACAGGATTTTATAGATAAAATGCTTTCCGAATTTGATACAAGAAGGAAGTACATGGTCGAACGCCTCAATGCCATGGACAGCGTTTCCTGCATGACACCCGTGGGTGCCTTTTATGCCTTCCCGAACATATCGGCACACTTTGGCAGGGAGATCAACGGTACCCCGATAAACAACTCTCTTGAGCTGTCTACGTATTTACTTGAACATGCAAAAGTCGCCCTCGTCCCCGGATCAGCATTCGGCGACGACCGCTATATACGACTGTCATATGCAACATCCATGGATAATATCAAAAAGGGCCTGGACAGGATAGAGGACGCACTCGGGAAACTAATAAAAAAATGAAGGGTGAATGCAGAAGGACCTTCATCCCTTTGCATTCATCATTCTACATTCTACATTCTGCATTCTGCATTTCCCCTCTACTCCTGTCTACTCACTCCTTGCTCCTTACCCCTCACCCGTCAATGTTACTATTACCGTATAGAAATAAATCTTGTCAATGAGGTATCATAGGGGGAATTACTTTTAATATAAGGGGTACGTAATTGGTAAAACAGATGAAGATAGAAGGATTGTTGTTTGATCCGAGAAGCAACATGTACATTCTTCTCCTGAAGGAGATTGAAGGGAACAATACACTCCCGATATGGATAGGCAAACCGGAGGCAGATTCCATCGCCCTCGCCCTTGGGAAAATAGTCACACCACGGCCTCTGACCCATGATCTGATCAAGAACGTCATTGCAGGCGTAAAGATGAAAGTGACCAAAATCATAATCAGCGAAATTGTCGACAACACCTACTACGCAGGGATTTATATAGACAAGGGGGATGGAGCAGAGGTCCCTATTGATTCAAGACCAAGCGATGCAATAGCAGTCGCGATAAGAATAAATGCCCCGATATTTGTCGATGACAAGGTTATAGAGCATAAAAACAATGATGAACTGGAAGACTGGCTCAAAAAGCTCAGGCCCGAAGATTTCGGAAACATCATGTAACGATGAGTTCCTGAATGCTGACGAGAACAGAAGGTATAGTCCTTAAAACACAAAAATACGGTGAAGCCGACCTCATTGTTACCTTCCTTACATCAGACAGGGGAATAATCAATGCCTTTGCCAAAAGCCCCAGAAAGACCAGGAGCAGGTTCGGAAGCAGTCTCGAACCTGTTACGCATTCAAGAATATCTCTCTGGGGAAAGGAACAGTCCCTGCCCAGAATTACCCAGGCCGACATTATCAACTCCTTCCGTCAGATACGGGACAACTACCGTGATTTCGTCAATATTTCGAAACTCATGGAAATGCTTATTGCTCTTATGCCGGCAGGAATCCCGCATACAAGACTGTTCGCGTTCTTTCTCACTCTCCTG
>JBFKMY010000318.1:0-3230 GCA_041629615.1 Thermodesulfovibrionia bacterium
AAATAGCATGCATGGAGTTAAATTATGACTTCTGTAGAAAAGTGCCAGCCCCTGAACCTATCCAGCGATGTGCCATCAAAAACCGGCAGGTTTAGAACACCATCATATAGTCAAAGGCAAAGCCGAAAAGTATACCTGCTGAATATAATAAAGCGGCCCTGACATACATCATGAAAACAAGCCCGGAAGATAGTTTGCAAGAATGCTGGGCCTTAAATACAGCATCCTCGTAAAATATCCTCTACCGCCCCGACATCCGCCTTTGCCTTGACAGGAGATTTTGACACCTTGAGCGCGTTATCAGGGTCTTTCAGTCCATTGCCCGTCAGGGTGCAGACAACGGTGTCCCCTTCTGAAAAGAAATCCTGCTTTGCCAGCTTTATTACGCCCGCGAGTGAAGCAGCGGATGCGGGCTCACAGAAGATCCCCTCCCGTGAGGCAATAAATTTATAGGCCTCAAGGATTTCATCATCGCTCACAGCATCGATGATTCCCCCCGATTCATCTCTGGCGGCAACTGCACCCTTCCAGCTTGCAGGATTACCGATCCGTATGGCAGTGGCAATGGTTTCAGGCTTTTCAACCGGCACTCCTGTAACAAGCGGAGCTGCCCCGGCTGCCTGAAATCCAAGCATTCTGGGAAGGGAACTGATTTTTCCGGTGCCATGATACTCTTTGTAGCCTTTCCAGTATGCAGTGATATTGCCGGCATTCCCTACAGGCAGCGCATGGTAGAGCGGCGCATTTCCGAGTTGATCACAGACTTCAAATGCACCGGTCTTTTGTCCGTCAATTCTATAGGGATTTACAGAATTTACAAGGGCTATAGGATGCCTGGCCACTATTTCCCTGACAATTCTCAGGGCATCGTCAAAATTGCTGTCAATCTGCAGTACCATTGCACCGTGTATCATTGCCTGGGCAAGTTTTCCCATCGCGATCTGGCCTTCGGGAATGAGGACGACCGTTGCAATGTCAGCCTTAGCCGCATAGGCAGCTGCAGACGCGGAGGTGTTTCCTGTAGACGCGCAAATGACAGCCTGCGCTCCCTCCTCCACCGCCTTTGATATGGCAAGCGTCATCCCGCGGTCTTTGAAAGAACCGCTTGGATTCGACCCCTCATACTTAAAATACAGGGTCACGCCGGTCCTGATTATTTCATGTATATGAGAAGCTTTAATAAAAGGGGTGTTCCCTTCACCGAGGGTAACAACGGGGGTTTTATCTGATACAGGGAGATATGTTCTGTAGTGGTGAATCAGACCGCGCCAGGGTTCCATCATTACTCCAGGATATCACCCTCGACAAGTTCCACATCAACACCCTGCTGTTTCAGGGACGCTATCCCGCTGGTTATGCTTTCCTCACTGCCTTCCATTTCAAGGACCATTTCTCCCACTGTCTCTGTAACACGTGCCCTCCGGATATTAGGAATGATATCGAACTTTTTTGCCATGGTAAAAATAATGGGCTCTTTAATAAGATCTTGCGGGAAGGTAAGTTTTACTCTGGTCTTCATCTGTTTTCCCTCACGTTATGCATAATGCTCATTTCTCCTGTCCGCCTATATATCAATGCGTGACGGCAGCCCTTACGCGCCCCCTGCGATTGCGGGAACGATGGATACTTCATCACCGTCATTGACCTCTGTTTCTTCATTCTTCATGAACCGGACATCTTCTTCGTTCACATAGATATTGACAAACCTTCTCAGTTTACCCTCTTCAGATATCCTTTCGGCCAGTCCCGGATATTGCTGATCAAGACTGTTGATGAGTGCTATGATTGTTCCCGGTTCACCGGTGACTTCCTCTTTCCCCTGAGTAAGTCTCTGCAACGGGACCGGTATTTTTACTGTGACCGCCATATAGGTTCCTCCTTGATTATTAAATTATTGTCGGGCATTGATCTTTTCAAATGCTTCTTCAAAGGACTTCAGGTTCGGATTAATATAATGGGGTTCACCCGTGTGTCCGATTATTGCTTCCCTTGTCTTCAGGCCGTTGCCCGTAATGCATAGTACGGTGACATCATCTCTGCCAATATGCCCGCTCTCAATGAGCTTCATTGCTGATGCAAGTGTCACTCCACCGGCAGTCTCAGCAAAAATCCCCTCAGTCTTTGCAAGCAGTTTGATTGCTTCTATTATCTCCATATCAGAGACGTCTGCTCCATGTCCGCCGCTTTCTTTTACCACCCTGGTAGCATAGTATCCGTCAGCAGGATTCCCTATGGCAAGTGATTTCGCGATGGTATCGGGCTTCACCGGTTTTATGACATCAACATCATCCCTTATTGCCCTTACAATCGGCGAACACCCCGTTGCCTGCGCTGAAAATACTTTTGTGTTCAAGGGTTCAATAAGACCAATGTCCTGCATCTCTTTAAAACTCTTCCATATTTTGGTAAGAAGAGAACCGCTTGCACAGGGTACGACAATCGCATCAGGGGCACGCCATCCAAGCTGTTCTGCAATCTCATACCCATGGGTCTTTGATCCCTCTGCATAAAAGGGTCTGATATTAATATTCACAAATGCCCAGGGGTATTTATTGGCAATTTCACTGCACAGTCTGTTGACATCATCATAGTTTCCGTCAACGGCAATTAAATGAGGTTCATAGGCGAGTGACGCGACTATTTTGCTTTTTTCAAGACTTGAAGGTATAAAAATAAACCGTTTAAATCCTGCTGCAGCGCCATGGGCCGAGACAGAATGCGCAAGATTGCCCGTGGACGCGCATGCTACCGTATTAAATCCGAACTCCCGCGCCTTTGAGAGAGCAACAGCGACCACACGGTCCTTAAAAGACAGCGTGGGATGGGTGACCGTATCGTCCTTGATGTAAAGTTTCCTGAGCCCGAGATGATCGGCCAGTTTATCTGCCCTGACAAGGGGGGTGCATCCCGAATGGAGACCGCATGTAGGTTCCCCGTCTATCGGCAGCAGCTCCCTGTAGCGCCACAGATTGTACGGCCTTGACACTATTTTTTCACGGGTCAGGACTTTCTTTATGCCCTCGTAGTCATATACAACTTCCAGCGGACCGAAGCAGAACTCGCAGACATAGATGGGATCAACCTTGTATTCCCTTCCGCATTCCCTGCATTTAAGTCCCTTTACATGCCCCATTTATTTTGCCTCCGTCTATAGAACACCGTCCATGTTTTCACCGTGTTTATGAAAAATGAACTTGAATACCCCATTTTGTAAACGGGGATGAAAAGTT
>JBFKMY010000319.1:0-3180 GCA_041629615.1 Thermodesulfovibrionia bacterium
ATCATATACAGTGAAAAAAGAAAGATCACACTCGCAGCTGAGTTCATTGAGATGCGCAAGGGGAACATAGAGGAAATGGAATATGACTATCCTTTTTTTGTCATTAAAGAAATCCATCTTTGGGAAGAAATAAAGGAGAAGGAATATTACTACTATTACATGCCGCCGCCCTACTATTCCCCATGGTATTACCGCCAGAGGATATATGATCCCTGGCTGCATCCATACTAGTCATACGGGGGGCGTGACTTTATTGTACCTCCACCTTAGTTCTCACTTCATTTGCACCGCTTTTAACGACTTGCATTGCCGTTTTTTGAGTCAATCCATATGGTAACCGGCCCGTCATTTATTAAACTGACTTCCATATTGGCGGCAAAAATACCTTCTTTAACGTCAATGCCGTTTTCTCTCAATATGCTGTTGAACCGTTCCCAGTACTGCTTCGCAATTCCAGGTTCAGCCGCCTGATCAAATCCCGGCCGATTGCCCTTCCGGGTGTCTGCATACAGCGTAAACTGGGAAACGCTCAATATCTGTCCTTTGACCTGTTTTACATTCAGGTTCATCCTGCCCTGCTCATCTTCAAAGATGCGCAGGTTGAGGACTTTTCTTGCAAGACGCCCGACATCATCGGTATCATCCTCTTTACCAATACCGACAAAAATGAGAAGCCCCTGCCCTGTCTGTGCAATCTCGGTTTTCTCGACTACGACCTTTGCATGCTTCACTCTTTGTATTAATACTTTCACGATACCCCCTCTGTGATGAAGGCAGACACATGACGGTCAGCGCTTTATGTTAATATAATAAATTCTCCCATGTCCAACGAGCTTATCGAAACAATCATCAGTGAAGACGAATATCTCCGCAATCGTTCAATCGATCTGCTTTTACAGAACAAAAAGAAAGTCGACCTCCTGAAGCTTGCGGACGAAGTGGAAGCATTCCGAGCATCTTCAGGGAATCTGTACCATAAAGTTAGGGCCTCGCTCTTTCTTTTTGTCATTTACCGGTTTTATCTGCAGACCAGCACTGAAATCCTTCAGCAAGGTCAAATTCCCTTTGAGGGGGTGAAGGCGGCTTTTGACAGGGACTTTGAGAAGGCATTAGAAATATATTTACATGACGGACGTTCGAACAGCGCTGTCTTTAGCGCGGTCGCCGATTCCTATTACAAACTGTCTTTTAAATATCTTCTCGACCAGGTCAAGCTGTCCATCAGCCAGTGCCATGAGAATTACCATCTGTACCATATCAAGGGCCTTGATGATTACCCGCTCAGAGTACCTGCAGAATTAACACTGCCCGATGCCGGAACAGGACGGTATCCCGTTGGCATGGATGCTGCGCCGGTCAGGCTTGATCCTTCACACAGCGGCTGGTCGGATATTTTCTTCCTCGGGATGGACTTCCCCGAAGGCGCGAGGGTAGTCAATCTGTCCGTGAATCTGAAAATTCACGGGAGTGACGGCCCTATCCTCCCGCCCTGTGAATGTTACTGCCGCTTTATCGAAGAGCCGGTAATTCATTTGGTGTCCGTTGATCTGCATTCATCAAAAAAGATTGCATCCCTTCATGAACTCTTTAACTTCGGCAACGATTATCTCTCGCTCCTGAAGGCCGGAGTCGTCGCATCAGGGATTGTCCCGCCCTGTTTTGAGAATACTGATATTCCCCTGCAGGACGTTTTATGCAAACTGCTGAACAGGTCCGGGGGTATCGAAATAGTGACAAAGGTAAACGGCATCCCCAAAGGGTCGCGTTTAGCCGTCAGCACCACCCTGCTCTCAACAATCATCACGCGTCTCATGCGTTTCAGCGGTCAGATAACAAATCAAACGGGCGGGCTTGATGAAGACGAAAGAAGGACCGTCGTATCAAGGGCAATCCTCGGAGAATGGCTCGGCGGCTCCGGCGGCGGGTGGCAGGATTCGGGCGGGATGTGGCCGGGCATTAAAATTATCGCGGGAAAGCCTGCTGAAGAGGGACATCCTGAATTCGGCGTAAGCCGCGGATGTTTACTGCCTGAGCATAAAGTATTCACCAGAGAAGAGATACCTCAGGAAATTGAAGACAAGATACTGAGTGCAATGGTCCTTGTTCACGGGGGGATTTCGCAGGATGTAGGACCCATACTGGAAATGGTCACCGAAAAATATCTCCTTAAGTATGAGGAGGAGTGGAGTGCAAGAATAAAGGGGATTCAGCTCTTTGATAACATCATTGATGCCCTTAAAAACGGAGACATGCGGGAACTCGGCAGGCTGACTTCAGAAGACTGGGATGCATCCATTCAAAAAGTCATCCCCTGGGTGAATAATGCGTTTACTGAAGACCTTATCCGGAGCGTGAAAAATGAATTTAAGGAAGACTACTGGGGTTTTCTGATGCTTGGCGGCATGTCCGGAGGAGGGATGGCATTTATCGTGAATCCCGTTATCAGAGACAACTTCAAAAAAAGGATATCAGTTATTATGCGTGACTTGAAACATCGCTACCGCTCTTCATTCCCCTTTATCATAGATCCGGTCGTATATGATTTCGAAATGAATCATGAAGGGATAACCGCGGCTTTGTTCAGGGGGAATGAGGCACGTGTACCGGGCATTGATTCTTTGCCCGATATCAGACTGCCTGCATCCCGCCCGGGCAAAATGGAGCCTAAGGAAACAAATGATGAAACTGAAATAAAGGAGACATACGGCTTCAACAAAAAGTCTCACGAACGCATGAAGTCTTTGTTGAAGAGCGGTAAAATCAGCCTCGCCGGAAACCGGCTCCCTGTATCAGCCGATATCCAGGATGTTGCATACGAAGATATCCTGCATTTTAAAGATGCAGAAGATGATAATGAATATTACGCAGCGGGTGCCGGTTCGATAGCAAATAATGAGACCGCCGTTGTTACATTTGCAGGCGGTATGGGCAGCAGGTGGACGCATGGTGCGGCAGTGGTAAAACCCATCAATCCCTTTGTCCGCATCAACGGAAAATACAGGTCTTTCCTCGAGTGCCATCTTGCCAAGAGCAGAAGGACCGGACAATTATACGGATGCCATATGCCTCATGTGTTTACCACCAGTTACCTGACGCATGATGCTGTAGTAGATTACCTTAAGAAATTCAATTATTTTCATGATGAGCATCCAATATACATCTCACCGGCAAAATCCATTG
>JBFKMY010000320.1:0-3176 GCA_041629615.1 Thermodesulfovibrionia bacterium
CATAGGAAATATGTTGCATGCAGATGCGGTCATTACCGGCTCAGTTGAAGAATTCGGAATTAATAGCGGCGTTACTGTTTCTTATCCTGAAGTATCTGTCCATTTAATGATGTTTGACACCCCTTCAGGTAAGGTCATCTGGTCCATATGGCATACAACAGGGGGTGCAAGTTTCTGGACGAGGCACTTTGGCGCTGAGGGCAACACCCTGTATAATGCTGCCGCACGGGTCATCCGGGAAGCTTTTGACGAATTATTTTAATTGTTGTCCGTTGACCGTACCTGACAACGGGAACGTAAATTTTAAAGGAGAAATATCATGTATTCATCGATGAAATATGTCATGACCAGTATAATCCTGATCCTTTTTTTAATCCCGGGATGCCGGAGCACTCTGCCAAATTACCATATAAGTCAGGATATAGATTTCAGCTTTTATAAGAGAGTAGCAGTATTGCCTCTGGATAATTTATCAAATGACAGGTTTGCAGGCGAGATTATCAAGCAGGTGGTCATCAGTGAAATACTGGCTTCAGGCCTCCTTGATGTTGCATTTCCCGGGGAGGTAAACAACGCCATGAATGAACTCGGCATCAAATCAGTTTCATCGCTCACCACGGAACAAATAAGGGCCCTGGCCAATGCCCTTAAGGTGGAGGCATTCATCCTGGGTTCAGTTGAAGAATACGGCGTGGCCATGGTGGGAAATGTATCTGCCCCTCAGGTCACCATCAGCCTGATGATGGCAGATGCCGGGACCGGATCCATTGTATGGTCAATTACACAAACACGGGGAGGAGCCAGTTTTATGGCGCGCCACTTTGGAGCACGTCATGAAACTATCAGTGAAACTGTTTTACACCTTGTTAGAGAAGCGGTCAAGACACTTATACAATAACTGGGTTTGTCGCTGGTCAGTCCCGGGATTCATCTCCCTGTGACCATTGATGTTACCCTGAATATACAATGTCATGATGGTCAAAATACGAATTAATACGTTCCCGTCCCCGGGAGTTGCACGGTGAAGAAAAAAATCGTTATCTGCATTATATTACTCGCTGTCCTTCTTTCTTCCTATTATCTTTATGAGGGAATGAATGGAAAGGATGCACTTCGGGCACTTAAGGAGGGGATAAAAAAAACATTTGACAAGAGAGAACAGGTGGCACGAAAGATCCCCGCTGATGCAGACAGTCAGGATAGAAAATCCCGTCCAGCGGAAAAGAGCGGAGAGGGAGGACAGGAGAAATCCTTACCGGCGGCTCCCGTGCCCGAAGATCTGGAAAAGGCATGGACGGAAGATTTAGAGAAGCCTGAAAGCAGGGAATATTATATTCAGGCTGGTTCATGGAGAAATCATGCCTATGCCCGGGAAAAACTGGAGGAGATCAAAAAATCGTACCCTGATGCTTATATTGTCGAGGATGACAACTACAGCAAGATGAGAATCCCGAATATTGTAAATGAAGAAGAGGGTGCCCAAGTAATTGCAAAAATAAAAGACAAATTTAATCTGGCACCCCTGCTGGTATTAAAAACCGAAGGAGAACAGCAGAAAGACGAAATTGAAGGGACAAAGCAGGTGGGAAAGCCGGAGGATGGGGAGGCGGAGCCGGTCAGGCAGCAGAAAACAGTGAAATCAGCAGGCCCGTCCCGGGACGCAGGAGATAAAAAAGATGAAATCTCTGTTGCAAAAAAACAGGAAGATCCATCGTCGGAAGATCTGGATAAGGCATGGACGGAAGATTTAGAGAAACCTGAAAGCAGGGAATATTATATTCAGGCTGGTTCATGGAGAAATCATGCCTATGCCCGGGAAAAACTGGAAGAGATCAAAAAATCGTACCCTGATGCGTATATCACCGGGGATGACAGCTTTAGTAAGATAAAAATACCGAACATTATAAATGAAGAAGAGGGTGCCCAAGTAATTGCAAAAATAAAAGACGAATTTGATCTGGCACCCCTGCTGGTATTAAAAACCGAAGGAGAACGGCAGAGAGACGAAATTGAAGGGACAAGGCAGGTGGAAAAGCCGGAGGATGGGGAGGCGGAGCCGGTCAGGCAGCAGAAAACAGTGAAATCAGCAGGTCCTTCTCCGGACGGGGGAGATAAAAAAGATGGAATTTCAGTTGTGAAAGAGAGTGCCTCTCCAGATGAAAAGGGAGTTTCTGTGCTATCAGAGGCCCCTCCATCGGACACGGGAACTATTGACTCTGAATTACCGCTTCTTAAGGAATCATCGTCTGCGGAAATAAAAGAAGGAATAGAAGCTGCGCCTTCGGAGGAAACGATTGAAGGACCAAGGGAGAAAAAAGAAGAGGCCCCTGCAGAAGAACCGTCTGTAAGAGCTGAAGAAACAGGAGAGGTATTACCCCTTGAAAAGGCAATAGCAGGGCCGGGCGGGACAGAAGAAACCGATGCCGGGGAGAAACTGTCTGAAAAAACCGGGGGAAAAGCGGAAGTCCCGCCTAATGGCGTGATTGTGCCGCCTGTTGATACACCATTTCCGGTTATTGCAAAATCCCCGTCGTATCAAATAAAAAAGGAAAAAGGGATTGCGCCTTCGGAGGAAACAATTGAAGGACCAAGGGAGAAGAAAGAGGAGGCCCTCGCAGAAGAACCGTCCGGAACACCTGAAGAAACAGGGGACGCTTTGCCTGTTAAGGGAAAAATACCGGATGCGTCAGATATGACCGGAATTGCTGAAACATTATCCCCTCATGAAGAAATTCAGTCAGAAGATGTGATGCAGCCCCTAGAAAAAGAATATGTACTCCCTGCGGAGAAAAAAGCAGGCATTCATGCAGAAGGAACTTCTCCCGGAGCGGAAACCACCGGAGATATTGCATTGCCGAATGGCGTGATTGTGCCGCCTGTAGTGAAGCCGGTACCCGTGCTTCCACTCATCCCGATCGTGGGAGTAGACGAAGACCGGAGGGATGCGATGCCTGAAGGAGACGAAGAGACAGGGAAACCGGAAGAACAGATAATACCATCTGCTGAAAAAGAGCTGGCTCAGGAAAGAGTGCAGGAGCAACAGGCCTTGTTACAGGTGCAGCTTATGGAAGAAGCTGTGCAGAGAAGGAAGGCATTGCAGAAAGAGATGTCCCCGCAGGAATATAACAGGAGGGTGGTCATATTCCCCTTTGAGAATTTGACAGATAATATGGATG
>JBFKMY010000321.1:0-3171 GCA_041629615.1 Thermodesulfovibrionia bacterium
GTTATAATGCGCCAACTCCTTTAACATACTCGATATTCTGGAGAATGAGTAGAGGATTTGATCTCTACGCTACATTTCAGGGTAAGCCCTTCAGACATCTGAGAACTGTTTAGGAATTACATTTCAGCCGCCAAGAGCAGAAGGGTGTGGTAAAATAAACCTTAAACTGAGCCTGCAATATAAGAATTATTTATATAGTTGTACTATAATAATTTTTTATTCGACATTAAATATCTGTTGTATTAATCTTTTATATCAATAAATTGCTGAGGGGCATATCATTTTTCTCATATTTATTCAGACGAATGACGCTGCTTCTCACCACGGATTACCTGTTTTTTGACCTTGAGCTATATTAATTGGTTTTTGTATTTATACAAAGCGTCATAAATGACTGCGTACATTTGGTCATTCCCGCGAACCTGCCTGACGCCTGCCGGCAGGCTGGGCAGTCAGGGGCCGGAATACAGAAAGGTGAAAAACTGGATGCCTGATTACAAAATTCGGGCATGAAATATAAAAGCAAACGTACGAACAAATTAATGGAGTCATATATTTTATAAAAATATCGGCTTCAAAAACCTTTATCAATGAAGGAGGGGGTATGTGTCATCGACATCGGGAAACAATATCATTAATTGCAGTTTTTGTATTTTTTCTCACAGGGTGGATCACCACTAAGGCATATTCTATGGAAGAGGCACGTAATGCCTATGACCGTGGTCTCCTCCATCTGGAAAAAGGTGAACTGTCTCAGACAATCCGGGAATGGAAGCAGTATGTCGAAAGTCACCCGGTAGATGCGAAGACGCGGACAATCCGGTCGTATATTACCCTGCTGGTGCGGGAAGAGGCCAGACAGGACGCGAAAGAGGCAGTTACACAGGAACGCGCTCTTGTAAAAGGGCCATTCGACGAAAACACGTTAGCAATCATGCCATTTAATGACACAGGTTTTACCCAGCACTTCGGGAAGGCAATTCACGCAATGGTGATTTCCGATCTCACAAATGTACCCGGCCTGAACATTGTGGAGCGAACCAGATTGCAGGCCCTGCTGGCTGAAATAGAGCTGGGTGGTACCGGACTGGTTGAAGAGGGCACCGCGGTCCGCGCAGGGCGGCTGCTTGGTGCCGGAGTCATTGCTACAGGAACAGTATTTGAGGACGGCCAGAGAACACCACGCTATCAAATAACAACGTCCCTGGCAAAAACAGAGACAGGACAGCAGATGGGTTATCAGGAGGCTGCAGGCGTGAGAAATGACTGGTTTATTTTACAGAAAGAAATCGTTTTTGAGATCCTTAAGGACCTCGGCGTTTCCCCGATACCGGCGGCTGTCAAGAAAATCCATACAAAAAACTGGGAAGCCTATGTGTTATTTGCAAAGGGGCTGGATTTTCTCGATCAGGGAAATTTCAGCGATGCCAGACATGCCTTCGAAACTGCACTGACACTTGATGTGGGTTTTGACCTGACCAGAGAGGCCCTGCAGGCGACGCCATCAAAGCAGATGTCGGTGTCGGAGATCCTGTCACATGCAAAGGACAGCAGGATCGAACAGAAAACCCGTCATAATTTTACCGAAGCATTGACGCAGGGCACACCGCGATTGAACATACGTTACCGTTTCGAACGGGTCGAACAGGACAGCTTCAGAAGAGACGCACTCGCTTCAACCATAAGGACCCGTCTTGGCTATCTCACCGGTGCCTATTTCGATTTTCAGGCGTATGTCGAGATGGAGGACACCCGTACCCTGTTAAAAGACAAATACAACACTCCGGATAGTGCCCCGCACGGACCGAAGAACCCGGACCGTCCTGTTGTTTTTGATCCGGAATTTACTGAACTCAACCAGTTATGGCTTGATCACTCCCTTCCCTTTGACACACGCGTCCGTCTCGGCAGGCAGAAGATTGTGCTGGATGATGCCCGTTTTATCGGTAATGCCGGCTGGGCCCAGAATGAGCAGACCTTTGATGCTGTTACCGTGCAAAATAAGGGACTGTCAAATCTTAATATTTTTTACGGCTACCTTATCAAAGTCAACTCCGTATCGGGAGAAAGTGGAAAGCACGCAGGCCCTTTCAAAAAGGGTGAGATGTTTGCATGCACAGGCTGTCACGGTTCCCCGAGGATGATGATCGATGATCACATGAAATCTCATATCCTCAATGTCAGCAAGGAGTTCGTAAACAACGTTCCGGGTCTCGGGTCCCTATGGCTAAAACTCGCGGGATATGCTTATATACTCGACTTTGACACAGGAATAGAACCTGAGACCCTGGGCCTCTTTGTCGATGGAATCAGCCAGGTGAGCAGTGATTTCAGCTTACTCTACCACCTGCAATACGCGTCACAGAAGGATCACGTAGAGCGTATGAAAATTGATCCTGAGACTGAGTACTACCGGATAGAATTCGGGGGCCAGCTATCACAATTTAGTCTCAAGGCAGGGTATGAAGTGATGACGAGCGACAAAGATATGTGGGCGTTTCAAACCCCTCTGGCATGGGGGTATAATAACGAAAACAAGTATCTGAACATTCCGCGTACGTTGAATGGCTGGGCGCGAAAGTTCGAGTGGATTCCCGTTACAGGGCTGCAGGACCTGTTCGTATCTGTTGAAGCGTCGCTCGCCGGCATTCGTTTGAGGGGCGAGTATCATGACTTTTCCGCTGAAAGCACTGACACTGAATACGGCACTGAAACGGATGTGATGGCACTCAAACAGTTCGGCAAATTGTTTACTGTTGGACTGATGTATGCCGACTACAGGGCAGAATCATTTTCCGATGACACGAAAAAGGCGATGATTTTCGGTGAATTATCTTTTTAGAAAATATGCCAGCGCAATTTTCATACAGTACAGACTGAGTGATGGTGTATTATACGCAATTTTCCGGGGACGCTGGATAAAACACCATCAAATGCTGCAGGGCATGTCATAATTATTATTTCCCGGCTGAGGCAAATGAGCGCTCAAACAGCTCGTCAATGGCCTTCCTGCCCTCATCGTCCGGATAACGTGTTCCGGTAACAGCAATTGTTTTATGGGAGATCAGCGGTTCGTCCGTTACCCACTCATTGTTCACCCATGAGACCCACTCTTTTCTCTCCTGCTCAAAAAGGTGGACGGGCCTGTTGAATAACTTTGCCAGCTCAACA
>JBFKMY010000322.1:0-3162 GCA_041629615.1 Thermodesulfovibrionia bacterium
GAGCAAGCTATGACATCGGAAGAAATGGAACAGTTAATGTCTATGGATCTTGAAGAAAAGATCGCAAAATCCAAGGAGATAATTAAAGAGGCGATTGAAAAGTATGGAGCGGAAAATTTAGCTGTTGCCTGGACCGGCGGCAAAGACAGCACCACCATGGTCTGGCTGTTCAGGGAGGCGTGCAGGGAGCTTAATGTCAGGATGCCCGGGTGTATGTTTATTGATGAGGGCTACGTATTTGAAGAGATCTGGGACATCTTCAACCAGCTCAAAAAAGAGTGGGACCTTGATGTAAGGATCGCAAAGAATACCGATGTGAGTGAAAAAGCAAAAAAAGTAGGAGACATGGTAAAGGTGAGCAGCCTTAATGAGCGCAACAGGAGAGAGATAGAAATTCTTGAGTTTGATGGAGAGGAGTTCCCCTTTGAACCGGAGTCATTTGTCGGCAATCATCTTATGAAGACAGTGGCCATGAATGTATTCATGGAAGACAACGGAGTGAAGTGTCTTGCAACGGCGATCAGATGGGATGAGCAGGAGGCGAGGATAGAAGAAGACTACTTCAGTCCCAGGAAAGTCCCTCCCCATGAGCGGGTCCAGCCGATCCTGCACTTTAAAGAGCGGGACATATGGGATTTTATATTTAAGTACAAGGTGCCTTTCTGCGTTTTATACAGGGAAGGGTACCGTTCATTAGGTGCAAAGGGGTCCACCGTTAAAATGTCCGACATTCCTGCCTGGGAGCAGGACCTGGAAAACACCTATGAGAGGGCGGGCCGCGGACAGGGGAAAGAAGAAATTATGGGCAAGCTGAGAGATCTGGGATATATGTAATGCTTAAGACTATCTTCCAATGAGATAATTTAATTATGGAAAAAATACTTATTATCGATGACAATCCTGATATTCAGAATCAGATGAAATGGAGTCTGTCAAAGGATTATGAGGTTCTTCAGGCCATGAACAGGACTGATGCGCTCCAGCGGTTTCATGAGAAGCAGACCCTGGTGGTAACACTCGATCTGGGACTTCCTCCTGATGCAGATGGTGTGAGTGAAGGATTGGCCTGTCTTGATGCGATCCTGAAGAAAGCACCCGAAACGAAGGTAATCATTATTACCGGGAACAACGACAGGGAAAACGCGCTCAAGGCAATTCAGATGGGGGCATATGACTACTACCTCAAGCCTGTTGATATAAATGAATTGAAAGTTATCATACAGAGGGCATTCTATCTGTCAGAGATAGAATCTGAAAACCGCAAATTACATAAAGTGCTCGAGAAAGATATCGGATTTTCCGGGATGATAGGACAGAGCGGTGAGATGCAGAAGATATATGAGACCATCAGACAGGTCGCATCTACTGATGCCACGGTGCTGATAACAGGGGAAAGCGGCACGGGCAAAGAGCTGGTTGCAAAGGCAATTCATGATAACAGCACACGGAGTAAAGGCCCTTTTATCCCCATTAACTGCGGGGCGATACCGGATACGCTCCTTGAGTCTGAACTGTTTGGATATGAAAAAGGGGCTTTTACAAGTGCCTATGCCCAGCAAAACGGAAAGTTCGAGTATGCAGACAAGGGAACGCTCTTCCTCGATGAAATAGGAGAAATGGCGCCTGTCCTCCAGGCGAAGCTCTTAAGATTTTTACAGGAAAGAAAGATACAGCGCCTGGGCGGCAGAAAAGACATTGAGATTGATACCAGAGTAATTGCTGCTACCAATATCGACTTGAACAGTGCAATGCGGGAACGTACATTCAGAGAGGACCTTTTCTTCAGGATAAGTGTCATTACTATAAACGTCCCCCCGCTCCGGGACAGGGGATTTGATATTAAGTTGATGGCAAGTTCCTTTCTTGAGAGATACAATATGATGTTTAAAAAGAAAATTAAAGGATTCAGCCGCTCCGCAATGAATGAAATTGAAAGATATTCCTGGCCGGGAAATGTCAGGGAACTTGAAAACAAACTTCAGAAAGCGATCATTACAGCCGATTCAAACATGATTGAACCGCATAATCTGGAACTGGGTGAGGGGGCAAACGAAGCGGCTGGTGACGGTCATCCTGAAAAACGGTATGAGGGGGTGCCTCTGAAAGAGGCCCGTAAAAGACTGGAAGTTGATCTCATCACAAGTGTATTTAACAGACACAACGGCAACATAAAAAGGGCCTCTGAGGAATTGGGAATCAGCAGGCCGACGTTATATGACCTGATTGATAAATACAAACTTTTTTCCAAAGACGCCGCCGAATAATTGTTTTCGCTCCTGCCTCTTTCATCTCTTACACAATACACTCTTAAGAAACACACAAAGCAGTCATCTTCTGGTTTAACCCGTAATTCCCTGTGGTCTCTGCCCAAGGGTTTTTCATTGACAGTGTCTTATAATGGTATGCTGAGAGCATATTATTTATATCTGTATCGTCTGTACAGGGCAATTCCCATCAAAACAGTTCCGAGGACAAGCAATACGCCGGGCTCCGGCACGGGAGAGCCATCTCCGCTGATTGCCTGTTCGTCATTCTTCTTTCCGTCCAGGGGAGATGATACCCTCCCGGGAGAATAACGAATAGCTTCCAGATCGCGCAGAAAGAGTTGCAGTGTATCAGTTTCACCACCGGACAATGAATGTCCGGTTAAAATACTTCCTGTCTCAGACCATAGTAAATCACGTGCAGCTGCAGAGCCCATTAATAATATAACGGTACTCAGAATAACGGAACAACACAGAACTTTCTTTAGCTTCATTTCAGGTATTCTCTCTCTATCAATAGCGCTGTCATAATGTAACTATGACTAAGAGAGCAATATCTGTGCCAAATTTTTATTTAAATGTAACTTCTTTATTTTAAAGATGATTTGGCTGCAGGAAAGATCAGCAGCTATGTATTATTTTGATGATTGGCCGGCATTAATGTAAAAGATGCCGACATTTTTATGTTCATTTATTGAAAAGATTCAAGGGGTAACTTCTTATTCGCTAAGATCCTCACTTCCTTATTAAATCAGGGTCTTCGTGTGCGAGAGTGGGTTGATTTCTGTCTCCCCCTTTGAAAAAGGGGGATGAAGGGGGATTTTCTAATTAAAATCTCTTCCATAATACATCTCTATCTGAAAATCTGATAACGGTTATCCCTGCCCCTGTCATATAA
>JBFKMY010000323.1:0-3150 GCA_041629615.1 Thermodesulfovibrionia bacterium
CTGTAATTTTCTTGGACTCATCCCCGGGGCCTCGGCACCGACTGACAATTTAAATACAAACGCTGCCCTGGCGCTGCCGGTGTTCTTCGCAACACATATTTATGGCATAAAGGAGCACAAATTCGGCTATATTAAACATTTTGTTGGTCCCATGCGTTCGCTGCCCGCACTTCCGTTGATGATTTTAATGTTTGTTATTGAAGTCATAGGACATATTGCCCGGCCATTAACGCTGTCTGTGAGGCTATTCGGTAATATGGTGGCCAAACACAAAATTATCATAATTCTGGGACTCCTGTCGCCATGGATCGTTCCGACCGCCATATTGGGCCTTGGAGTACTCGTTTCTGTAATCCAGGCATTTGTTTTTGTGTTACTCACAACCCTGTATCTTGCTGGTGCTGTTGAAGAAGCACATTAAATTCCTACAGCACACATACTCTATGAAAGGAGGAACAATGAGAAGAACAGCAACTGCACTTTTACTGTCGCTGACTCTGGTATGTCTTCTGGCGCCTGTAGCCTTTGCTGCAGAGGGCGCTGCTGAAGGGGCATCCGATGCACAGATGGGATATTTTGGCTGGGCAGCTATGGCTTGCGGATTAGGTATCGGCCTTGCTGCATTAGGAACGGGCATCGGTCAGGGGATTGGACTCGCCAGGGCAGCAGAAGGAGTTGCAAGAAATCCCGGAGCATCAGGTAAAATTACAACAACCCTGATCATCGGTCTTGCAATGATTGAGTCACTCTGTATTTACGCCCTTGTTGTTGCATTGATCATCCTCTTTGCAAAACCATTCGGCTTCTAACTGTTGACCGACAACAAGTCAATTCAAAAGAGAGGCAAACAGAACTGCCTCTCTTTTTTTCTTGCTTCCGTCTGGAGACTGTTTTTTTCCCTTTCAATCCAGACATATTACTGCCACGGCATCATTCTCCGTCCCATGTCACGACCATGCATCATGCCGTTTGGACCTCCATGATGGTACGTCATCATGCCGACCCGCTCATCGGGTGTAATATCCCTCCTTCTCCAAAACCTGGAATACCACTTCCTGCCAAGGGATTTAACATAGAATGACAGTGCATTCATATTTTGGGGCGGTATACTGTCGATGTATGATGCCATGGGAGTTCCGTCCAGTCCTGTAGCAAGTGTCATATAAATATCATGTTCACTGGACCCGCGCTTGAGTGGCTTCCCTGTTAAATCCGTTGGCATGACAGACCGGCCCCAGTCGTCCTTGAGATCACCTGCCTTCGGCCCGTCTCCGCGGCCCTCATTGCCGTGACATTCCCAGCATTTTGCCTGTTGGTAAACTGAACGGCCCTTATTGACCAGAGCAGTTTTATCAATGTCTGATTCAGGAACAGTGACCGAATTGTCCGCCTCTTCCTCATCGAACCGGTCAGAAAGCGTTTTTATGTAGTAGGTAACATACCATTTTTCTTTTTCTGAAAGATCAAACCATGGCAGCATTGCCGTGCCTCTTATGCCCCTGCTGATTGTCCTGTATATATCCTCATCAGCAGGTATCGAACCTGATGGGGTTGAGCGAAACTTGTACAAGCCGCTCGTAAAATCCGTAGGCTTCACTACTAAATATTCTGAATTCGGACCATTTCCATCGCCCTTTTGCCCATGACAGGCTGCACACCGTTGTTGATATATTCGTTGTCCCGCTTCAATATGTTTCTCACTTTCCAGTGGTTTCTCCCCGGTAAAGCGCACAGCTGCCTCCTCGCCATCGAGCCACCGCTTAAGGTCAGCACCCATCATCCCGCGCCCCATCATTCCCTGTGAATAGCTGTAAGTTGCTCCAACCATGATAAATATTAATACCGTGATCCATGTACGTTTCATTCTTTATCTCCTCGCTTGACGGAATTAGTTTAGAGCAAGAATACCATTTGAATAAGAACAGAAAATGAAGAAATTATGAAAAATCTATGAAGGTGTGTCTCAAAATCCAGAAAACATCCTTCAGTCTGGCTGAGAAAGGAACACAGACGGAATTTTATTTTTCCGTTGAAAACTGTTAAACTTTTTTGTTTGATTCTGTGGCAACGAATACTCCTTCCGCAGGGAGTGAGAAGTTGTGCACACCAACTGAAGACTTCTCTTTCGTCACGAGAATGAAATAACAGAATCTATAATTGCAGAGAAAGTGCGGGATATTACATTGATGAGTATGGCATGTCCTGGCGTTAAAGGAGACCGGAGTGGGATTAATTAACAAACTGAAAAAAGGCCTGTTCAAAACCAAAAAATCGCTCGTTGAAGATACGGAAAAACTCACCAGAGGCAGAAAGGTTGACGACGAATTACTCGATGAATTCGAAGAATTACTGATTATGGCTGATATTGGCCCCCAGGCTGCAGACTCGATCACAGAGGCTCTCAGGGAAAAAGTCAAAGAGGAAAAGATCAGGAACGAGCGTGACCTCAAGATGGCATTCAAAGAGGAGGTACAGAAGATCCTCAAGGAAGGTCACAAGGTTATGTGCGCAGGAGAAAATCCCTATGTAATCCTCACTGTCGGGGTAAATGGTGCAGGGAAGACAACAACAATAGGGAAACTGGCCCGTCATTTTACTGATCATGGATTCACCGTCACGCTTGCCGCTGCAGACACATTCAGGGCTGCGGCAATTGAGCAGCTCGAAATATGGGCGGACAGGGCCGGGGCCCATATTGTAAAACACCGGAGCGGCTCCGATCCTGCGGCAGTTGCCTTTGATGCTGTATCATCTGCCAAAGCAAAAAATGTAGATGTTGTTATTATCGATACGGCAGGACGGCTTCATACAAAGACAAATCTGATGGAAGAGCTCAAGAAAATCAAACGTGTAATAAGCAAAGAAAAGTCCTCTGCCCCCCATGAAGTGTTGCTTGTGCTCGATGCCACCTCAGGCCAGAACGCAATCAATCAGGCAAAGATGTTTCATGATGCCGTTGGAGTAACGGGCATTGCCCTCACCAAACTCGACGGCACGGCAAAGGGCGGTATTATCCTTGCGATAAACAAGGAACTTGATATCCCGGTGAAATTGATCGGCGTCGGCGAGGCCGTAGAGGACCTTCAGGACTTTGAGCCTGAAAAATTTGTACAGGCCCTGTTCGAATAATCCTGTACCTGAAAACAGCGC
>JBFKMY010000324.1:0-3133 GCA_041629615.1 Thermodesulfovibrionia bacterium
AGGGGAACTCTGTCAGCATCACCCATGATGCCGGAAAGAAAGAAACGGTCATCGCTTCCGGCGGGGCAAACAAGAGCGCCGCAAAGATTTCCACCGGCAGCGCGGTGACGCGTCTGCGCGGTGGGGAGAAAATTCTGGTCCGTTACAATGAAAATAAGGGGGAACTGCAGCTGAAATCCCTCCATCAAGGCAAAGGCGCCGCGGAGGTTGCCATGGCCGGCCTGAAGATTTCTCTTGATTCGGGTGAAGGGATAGCCGTCAGGCAGATGCAGGGAGCGGAAAAAGAACTGACCCTGATCCAATCTCAGAAAGATAACGGCAGCGCCGTCGAGGTATCAGCCGATACGTTAAAAACCGCTCTTGAGGCCGGGGAAGGTGTGGCCATGAACCATGATACCAGGACGATGATGACAGTTGTTCAGGCCTTCAATGAGAACCGGCGCCCCCTTGACGTGTCTGCAGGAAATGTCATCGCCCATATTGATGCATCTGAAACGGTGACCTTCAGAAATGACCAGGCGAAAGGGGAAGCCTATGCCATCGCATCTCCAAGCAACAGCGGGACGGTGACGGTGACGACGACGCTAAAAGCCGGCGAAGCGACCCTTTCAACGCGACCTGCCGATTTGACCGCCTTGGTGAGGTGATGACGGAGCCTTGCCCCTCGGCGTTTTTGCCGGCTACCCGGTAAACCCGCCGAGGGGCCTTCATTTTCTCAGCGATATGTATAGAGAGTCTTATTTTTTCCGAGCTTCTGCATCCGATTATCCGTGGCTGCGTTTAAATAGCGCATATTCTGGCCGCTTATTAGCCAGATCCGCCCTTTTATCAGCGGACTTTTCCTGTTTTATGGGGATTTATTCCTCAAGGAGGTCCCCGCAGTCGTTCCCTTTCGACAAATTTTTTCAAAGACCCGACACGCTTGAGATCATGTCCGGTCAGTACCGCTGAAAAAAGGAATTCCCCCTCATTCATTGCCCTTGCTCAATATTCTCAATGAGAGGGTGTGTGAGAATTTTTGCATATTGCCCTGCTCTGCTGCCAGAGTTTATGCTCACATATCTCATGATTTTACTATATTTAATTTTCTCATCTTTTTTTTAGATTTGTGAAAAAAGCCTCCCCTTTTCCTTCCGTGACTTGACATTTTTTCTTTCCACCACTTTGACATTTTTTATTCTTATTATTCAATATGTTTGCGCCTAATAGAGCAAGAGACATCAAGGAAGAGGATAAAAATATCTCCCTCGTCTTGACAAAGGTAAAAGTTTGTTAAAGTTGGAATTAGATATGGCAAGTTTTATTTCAACACTTTAATGAAACGCGTCAACTAAACACAATAGATCAATATTATTCTCTCGTATTTTCAAACAAATAGCCTATTAATGACAATAAACATAAACAGGAGGAGGTTGCCTATGAATAAAGTCTGACATATGAGGAATGGTTCATATTTAGTTTTGATTTATTTTGTAATGGTTGCCACGAGCGTCGCAAAAATAATGTCTGGGAGCAATATTTTTGTATATGGAGGTTTTAAAATGAAAAAGCTAATAGCCATATTGGCAATATCACTGGTAACAGGATTTTCTTCAATTGGCTTTGCAGATCTCTCGAGTTCGATGGTAGCGAATGTCTATGTTGTTGTCGCGCCCAATGTCGCCATAGCACCACTGGGGTCATACATCAGTGCCGACAGCATTCAACATGGAACATTCTCTACTGATGTTACATTCCGCATTGATGCGAATCAGGAGGCCGTGCAGTTGTCTGCGGCAGCATCTCCGCTTTTCAAGGGGGATGACCCGACAAACAATGATGTGGCTCCTATTCCGCTGGATGAGGCAGCCGGAATTCGCATTAAGCCGACCAATGCCAATCCCTTTGCGGGGGGCAGCAATGTAGCACAGTATTCGACTGCAACGGACATTGAAGGCTTTCCTGGTCTGCAAACAAATTCTATTACTTTTGAAAGCAGCCAGAACGGTCATTTCAGCCAGAACGTAACACTGACTGTATGGTGGAATCAGGATGATCATGAAAAGCCGACAGGCGAGTACAGTGGGAAGGTCAGACTTAGCGCCCTTCTTTTACCTGGTGCCTTCTAAGTCTTTTTTATCTTCCTCTAGTTAAATATAATCAAGAGTTATCTCTTGGATATTAGCGATGCGACGCTCGCGTCAATTATTACAACTTATCAATCAGTAAAAAGGCGGAACGAATGAAAACATTACTTATCCTCCTCTTAACCATTATTTCATCTATATCATTCCTTTGCAGCAACCTGCCGGCAGCTATTTCCATCTCACCCGCCTATGTTGAATTAACCCTCGATAAAGGGCGGCCCGCCGGCAAGTTTCTCATTACCAATGTGGGAGAAGAGGAGGAAAGGTACCGCATACGAGCGCTATACTTCCATTTTACAGAGGATGGCGTTCTCCAGGAAATCCCCCCCGATGAACACGCCATGGCCTCATGGATTAAATTCAATCCAAAGGAGTTCACATTGCCCGCCAGGACCAAGCAGAACGTTCGCTTTGTTGTGGTTCCCAGAGGCAAGCTTCGGCGCGGGGAATACTGGGCAGCCATGGAACTGGAGTCCCTTAAAACGACCTTCGCCAAGGGCGATGACGGGGAGGGACGGTCGCTGAAGGTTGAGATCATACCTGCCATACTGGTCCCCATTTTCGGCAAGGTGGGCGACATTCGACTGGAGGCAATACATAAAGGTGCCGAAGTTGTCTGGCAGGAGAAGAAGCGCTCCATTGTGAGCCTCATCAGCAACACGGGGGAAGGACGTTTTTTTATCACCGGCCGGTATGAAATCATAAGCCCTTCTGGAGAGACGGTTTCAGAGGGTTCCATGGGCAGGGCCTATGTTCTTCCCGGAAGCAGCAGAAAGTTTACAGCTTCCCTGGATGACGCAAAGCTGCCTGAGAACCGTTACACCATCAGGATACATTACTCTTCTGAACAGTTGGAGCAGTCAATCAGCGCCGAGATACCCTTCGAGTTGAAGCACAGGAATTGACAGCGCCTTATGCTGTGGTCATGCGCTAAAGATCAATCAGCCCTTATCGTCTTTTTTTTTCTGATCCTCCTCTTTCCGTCCCTCTTCTTTGTGCCGGCAGTG
>JBFKMY010000325.1:0-3108 GCA_041629615.1 Thermodesulfovibrionia bacterium
GCCCGTGATGGGAGCCGCCGGCGAACAACTGGTGGCGGCGGGCGGACTCGAACCGCCGACTCCGCGGGTATGAGCCGCGTGCTCTGACCAACTGAGCTACACCGCCAATGTTGAAAACGAAAGCGGAGCTTCAAAATTAACAAAATCAGGCTTTTAAAGTCAACTGAAACGCTTTGCCTGTCATTGTTAGCTATCCGTTCTAGGTTATACGTTATACGTTATAAGTTAAATGTTATGCGAAACATTGGAGACCTCATGATTATTAATTCGTATAACGTATAACTTATAACGTATAACAAACAACATTTTCCTTTTTAAAGTTGTTACAATAACCCATGCCCCGTTCTAAAATCCTCTATCAGTGTCAGAGCTGCGGCTATTCAAGTCCGAAGTGGCTCGGGAAATGTCCTGACTGCAGCGAATGGAACAGTTTTACGGAAGAACAAAGAGTTTCAAACCTCAAAAGACAGCAAGCCGCTGACCCTGTTGTACTTTCCGGAATAGCGGCTTCTACGGGAAACAGATATTCCACAGAAATTGGTGAGCTTGACAGGACACTGGGCGGCGGTGTTGTCATGGGGTCCGTTGTCCTCATCGGCGGAGACCCGGGAATCGGGAAGTCTACCATTATCCTCCAGTCCCTCAGGGGACTGACAAAATTAGGCAAAGTTCTGTATGTCTCGGGAGAAGAATCACCTGAACAGATAAAGATAAGGGCTGACAGGCTTAACATAAAGTCCGATGATGTCCTGCTCCTTCCCGAGACATCTCTGGAAGGTATCATCTCTGCAGCACAGAAAGTTGTTCCCCGAGTAATCGTCATTGATTCCATACAAACGATATTTACACTGGAACTCCCCTCTGCGCCGGGCTCTGTGGGGCAGATAAGGGAGTGTGCAACAAAATTAATGTTCCTTGCAAAAAAACAGGGCATTCCGCTTTTTATCATCGGCCATGTTACAAAGGAAGGCGCCATCGCAGGACCCAAGGTGCTGGAACATATCGTTGATACCGTGCTGTATTTTGAAGGTGACAAGGGCAATCCCTTCAGGATTCTCCGGGCAGTAAAAAACAGGTTCGGATCAACGAATGAAATCGGTGTATTTGAGATGCAGGAAGCGGGGCTTAAGGAAGTAGACAACCCATCCCAGCTGTTTCTCTCCGAAAAACCGGAGAACGTTCCCGGTTCTGTGGTCACCGTAAGTCTTGAAGGGACAAGACCGCTGCTTGTTGAGATACAGGCACTGGTCACTGCGTCGAGTTTCGGGGTGCCCCGCAGGACAGCAATAGGTGTTGATTATAACAGGATCAACCTGCTGGTAGCGGTGCTGGATAAACGTCTCGGCCTGCACCTGGGCGGAATGGATATTTATGTCAATGTTGTGGGCGGCCTGAAAATTGATGAGCCGGCAATTGATATGGGAATCATCGCTGCCATTGCGTCGTCATTTAAAAACAGGGCCATTGACACGGGCATTTTCACCTTCGGAGAGGTTGGACTGTCCGGTGAGGTAAGGGCAATCAGCCAGCCTGATATCAGGATCAACGAAGCTGCCAAACTTGGATTTAAAAAAGGGATCGTGCCATTCAACAACACGAACAGTAATGGAAAAAAGGACATTGATATCATAGGGGTTAAGAATGTGGAAGAAGCAATTGAAATACTTATGTTTTAGCATGTTACTGGCTCTTATTGCCTGTGCCCCCAAGGCAAAGGTCATGCCTCCTGCAGTGTACGAAGAAAAGGATCTGACCCTCAGTGAAGTCATTGAAAAAGTGTCCTCGGACATAGAACTCCTGAAAGCCATAACAGATATAAAAATAGAAAAAAACAATGAACCCTACACATTTATAAATGCCTCTGTGCTGATTAAAAAACCTGACTGGATACATATGCGCATATATCAGCTTGGCATGCTCGTGAGGGACTTTGTGATCAGAGATGATGAACTGTATGTGCTGTCCGGCAAGAATGATCAAAACCTTAAGCCCCTCGGGAACGAGTTGCATAATGCAATTTTCTGGTGGGACGAATATGTTCATGGTGATATGCACCGTGAAGTGAATACCTATGTAATAAAGACCGCCGACAGAGAAATACACATTGATCGCAGCACGCTCCTGCCGGTAAAGCAGATGATCAGTACACTGGATAAAAAAATATCAGTAATGTATGAGAACCCGACAAACAGTGAAGGGTTCTGGTATCCGGGTCTTTTGAAAATAATGATGAATGAATTCACCTTTACGGTAAAACTCAAAAAGCTTATAAAAAACCCCCCCCTGGGCGAGTTTGATTTTCAGGTCCCTGCCAAAAGCTGAAGTACTGCGATGAAGTTCCCCCATTAATCCCTATTTCATTGTAAACAATACATAACCTGACCACATAATGGTACTATAGTCAGAGCAGATGGATCACGTTGTATATGCCCGTATACACTGGTCTTACACATACCATTGCCGGCAATAGAATTGCTCATATCATAGAGAATAACAATGGAAGAGATTAATACAGATTCAGCAAAACACATTGAAGACAATCTCGCCGCCGGGGCCAGGGGCGGGGCAATCGCCTTTTCTCTGAAAATATCGAATACAGTATTGGGATTTCTGAACCAGATACTGTTGGCCCGCATCCTGGGTGCAGGGGGTATCGGGGAGGTCATTCTTGCAATAACGGTTGTGAGGATATCCGCCCAGATTGCCAAATTCGGTATGGAGGAGACCATGATGAAGTTCATCCCCCTCTATATTGATCAGAAAGATGACTCCCGTTTAAGCGGCACAATTGCGTTTGCGATAAAGTTTTGTCTCCTTTTTTCAGTTGCCTTCATGCTCCTGGTGCTTATGTGTTCTAAATTCATTGCACTTAATATTTTCCATTCTGAAGGACTGCTCACATTACTGCCTGTTGCTGTTATTGCCATCCCGGCATGGGTAATCAGGGATGTAACAGGCGGTATTTTAAGGGGATACAGGGATGCGCTCAGGGCATTAATCCCTGAATCGCTCATTTCACCCTTTTTCAGGATTGTAGTCTTTTTAATATTGCTTGTTCACAGTATTTCAACCCTGTATGCAATAATTGCATTTGTCACCGGAGAAATA
>JBFKMY010000326.1:0-3093 GCA_041629615.1 Thermodesulfovibrionia bacterium
AAAGCCAGCGGGTTCGGTACATTCCCGGGTATTACATACAGGTTCTTCTTTGCCCCGCCTAACACAGGTATTGAAGTAAAGAGTCCCAGCGTATATGGGTGACGGGGATTTCCGTAGATGTCTTCCACCGGACCGTATTCAACTATCTTGGATGCATACATAATGGCAACATGACTGGCCATATTGGCCACCACCCCCAAATCGTGCGTTACCATAAGGATGGACATGCCGGATTCATCCTGTAATGACTGCATCAGATCAAGTATCTGGGCCTGAATAGTAACATCCAGGGCTGTGGTGGGCTCATCAGCAATCAACAGCGCAGGATTACAGGACAGGGCCATGGCAATCATGACCCGCTGTTTCATCCCTCCTGACATCTGATGTGGATATTCATTAATGTGGACCTCCGGGGAAGGGATGCCGACCTTATGCAAAATTTGAACAGAAAGCTCCCTGGCTTCTGCAGCTGTCTTCTTTTGATGAAGAACGATTGCCTCCTGGATCTGGTCCCCTATAGTGAACACGGGATTAAGAGAAGTCATGGGCTCCTGAAAGATCATGCTGATGTCATTCCCCCGGATGTCTTCCATCTCATTCTCCGACAGTTCCAGAAGATTTCTTCCTTTATAGATAATCTCTCCTCCTGCTATTCTGCCGGGAGGGGAATCGATAAGACCGGGGATAGACAGACAGGTGACACTCTTTCCGCAGCCTGATTCACCAACCAGCCCGAGCGTCGTACCCTTCATTATCTGGAGATCAACGCCGTCAACAGATTTTACCACTCCGTCGTCGGTATCGAAATAGACCTTCAGATTTTTTATCCTTAATAGAGGTTCCATGTTATTTTATGTGTTTTTTACTCATTATCTCTTTCTCAATTTAGGATTCAGCGCATCTCTCAGTCCTTCGCCAAAGAGATTAAAAGACAGCACAACAACCAGGATTGATAACCCGGGAATATAGATAAGCCATGGTGCATCATACAGGAACCGTTGTCCATTTGAGAGTATATTGCCCCATGTTGCATGAGGCGGCGGCACACCAAACCCTAAAAAACTCAAAGCCGCCTCCGCGAGTATTGCGCCGGCAATGCCGATGGTGGCGGAAACCAGCACCGGGGCAACAGCGTTAGGGATCATATGCCGGAAAATTATACTTATGTCCGATATGCCCATGACTTTTGCCGCTGATACAAAATCCTGTTCACGGAGGGACAAAAACTCTGCCCTGATGAACCGCGTCGTGCCCATCCAGCTGGTCATTCCAATGACGATCATTATGTTATAGATGCTTGCCGGAAGGACTGCCACGATGGTCAGGATGAGGAAGAAACTCGGGAAACAGAGCATGATGTCTACAAACCTCATAATGAGCGTGTCTATCGTAAACGTATCAAAAAACAGAATTTTGAAGACTTTCATATGAAGGCCGCCTCTCACATAAAAATAATAATAGAGGAGTGAAAAAAACATAAGTACCATTGCGGCCAGGAAAGACTTGACGGCCAGCCCCTCCTGTCCGGAAGCGAGGAATATCAATGATACGGATATCGCAATGAGACAGAAAACATCCATGAGTTTAATCTTCAGAGCACCGTAATAGCCGGCTATGCCCCCGAGGATAATACCTATCAATACCGAGATGCCTACAGCGACAAAACCGACAGTCAATGAAACCCATGCACCCTGCATCATCCTGGCAAATATGTCCCTGCCCAGATCATCCGTGCCGAGCAGGTACATTCCGAACAACGGCCGGTCAACAGGTTTGATCATTTCCGTATTCACAGGGGTAAAAGGCTGCAACAATTTTTCCGATAAACGCACCTTGGCCGGATCAAGGACCGGATTGTCTCCTGTGGTCAATACAAGTCCGGAGACTGCGACGATAAAAAAAATAATAAAGATAACCATCCCCCACAGGGCCAGCCTGTTCTTCCTGAAGATCCTCCACGCCTCGGTAAATCGTGATACCTCTTCTGCAAGTCCCTGATGAAGTTCTTTTATTTCCTGTTCGTTTGCTGTCATTTAATTATTTGCGTTACATAGTTCGTAATATTACGTATATATTAATTGCCAGAGACCGGAAAAGCGTTCAGCATTGAGCTGTCAGCAGTCAGCTATCAGCGGTCAGCAAAAAAATAAAGAAACCGGTTTATTATTTTTCTATTCATAGTTATTGTATTCTTTCGGCTGAGAGCTGATCGCTGACAGCTGACAGCTATAACCTTATCCTCGGATCAACCACCATATATAATAGGTCTGAAATAAATGTCCCTATCAATACCAATACTGCTGCGATAAAGTTAATTGTCAGGATAATGGGATAGTCACGGGCCAAAATGGCCTCATACCCCATTCGTCCCATACCGGGCCACGCAAATATTGATTCAATAATGACCGACCCGCCGATCAATCCCGGCAATATTAATCCGAACATGGTCACAAAGGGAAGAAGGGCATTTCTGAATCCATGTTTGTAATACACCTGGTCTTCGGACAGCCCTTTTGCCCTGGCAGTGCGGATATAGTCCTGATGGATGACTTCGAGCATCTGTGCGCGGACATATCTGGACAGCAATGCTATGCCCCCGAGCGCTCCGAGCACCGAAGGGATGACCATATGCCATATCCTGTCCATCACCCGGTAGACATAATCCGCCTGCGCCATGCCGAAGGTCTGCATTCCGATCACGGATATGCTGAACGTCTTTACCACAAAGTCGATGAGGATATAGGCAAAAAAGAAACTCGGGATAGAGATAAGGACATAGGCCATAAACGTTGTAGACCGGTCAAGGAAAGAGCCCCTCTTGATCGCCGCGCTTATTCCAACAGGGAATGAAAGACACCACGTTATCAGGGTCCCTACAATAAAGAGCCAGAGGCTGTTCATGAACCTGTCTGTTATTTTTTCCAGTACAGGCTGGTTGTCCTTCCAGGACTTAAGCTGTCCGGTGAACAGGTTCCTGTAAAAAAGATAGTACTGAACCTGCAGGGGCTTGTCCAGATTGAATTCAGCCCTGAACCTGGCAAGGTCTTCAGCGGTAAATTTAGGGTTCAGGGGATCGATCTGGCTCGGCTCACC
>JBFKMY010000327.1:0-3091 GCA_041629615.1 Thermodesulfovibrionia bacterium
CGGCGTCGTAAAGGTAAACGAATCCGACATTGAACCTCCTGAAAACTTCTTTAACAACAGGGAGAACATAGAAGGTGTCGCAAAACTAAATAACAAACTCATCGTTCTCCTTGATACCAGGAAATTGCTTCCCCTTGATGATATGAGCTTATTTGAGGACGCTGTTGTTGATGTAAAAGAGACAGATGATGGAAAGCATGTTGAAGTCAGCAGGGAGGTCGAAACAATCGGTGGCAAGGTCATTGTCCGGGAACTGCATGACGCAAAGGAGTACCTGAACGACAGACTCCGTCAAACCGGTCCTCATAATAATGTATATGAGCTGATGTTACATTTTATGGATGCTCTGGCGGCCCGGGAATACCAAAGGGCAGAAGACATCGTTCAGCAGTTAATCAATGAAACAGATAGCGGTCTTTTTAATGAAGTCGGACGAATAACAAGAAACCTGCATGAGTCGCTTGAAGATTTCAAAGGCACAGTAGACAACGGCCTCCAGAGGCTTACCGAAGATGATGTCCCCAATGCCATCGACAAACTTGAGTTTGTCATTAACAAAACGGAAGAGGCCGCCAATAATACAATGGAAATTATAGAAAGATACTTTGAAGAGTCCGACGGGTTCTCAAGGCATATTGAGAACCTGAAAGGTAATTGCGAAAGCGTTGATTATCTCAGGACATTTAAAGCTGCCCTTGACAATGACATGACGTCAATTCTTACCGCACAACAGTTTCAGGACATAACAGGTCAAACGATCAAGAAAGTTATCGACCTCGTACATAATGTGGAAGTCGAGCTTATTGCCCTGATCAGGAAATTCGAAATGAAGGTTAAGGCTGCACCGGATAAAGCCGGATATGACGCCGGATCTGATGTGGCCACATCATCTGAAAGCAAGGAAAAGTCAGCGGAGAAAATTACCCAGTGCGATGTTGAAGCCCTCCTGAATGACTGCGGATTTTGAGTATGCGTGCATGTATAAACATACCGGGTCATAGAGGTATGATTTTCGTCTTTGATAATTATGCAGGAGGGAGATAAATGAAAACTTCATCGGAAACTTCAGCAAGTGTCGCAGTAGTACTGCAGTTTGTAACATTCACCCTTAATAAAGAAGAATATGCCGTGGACATCATGCATGTTCAGGAGATAAACCGGATAACGGAGATTACAAAAGTTCCCAGAGCGCCCGCTTATGTAGAAGGGGTCATCAATCTGAGAGGAAAAGTAATACCCGTAATAAATCTCAGGAATAAGTTCGGCTTTGAAGCCAAATCAAAAGACGAAAAGACGAGAATTATAATAATGGAAATACAGGGAATAACAAACGGACTCATCGTTGATTCAGTGTCCGAGGTACTGAGGGTTCCTGCAAGCATAATCGAACCTCCGCCTCCCATGTCCTCCGATGTGAGCAGCACGTTTATAAAAGGTATAGCAAAAATGGAAAACAGGCTCATAATACTTCTTGACATCGATAAATTGATAGGCGAAGAAGTGCATGTGTAATACCCCGGGCAATACCGTTCGTTACCGTACCGTGATATATATGGACCATACATTTATGGCAAACAAAAGAGGATGGGCATGATCAAGGTATTGATTGTTGATGATTCTGCCTTCATGAGGAATACGCTGTCCGGCATGATATCTTCCGACCCTGAGATCATGGTGGCAGGCATCGCAAGAGACGGGATTGAAGCTGTTGAGAAAGTCGCCACATTAAAGCCTGACATTGTAACCATGGACATTGAGATGCCCCGGATGAACGGTATTGAGGCGCTCAGGAAGATCATGGAGAAGACTCCGGTCCCTGTTTTAATGGTCAGTTCATTAACGACGGAAGGCGCACGGGTAACGCTTGATGCCCTCGACATAGGGGCTGTCGACTTTATCCCGAAAAACCTGTCAGACCTGTCCGTCAACATTGTCAACATAAAAGATATTTTAATAGATAAAATCAAGAAGATCGCAAGAAGAGGCATTGTAAAAAGCCGGCGTTCTCTTCCTGCCGTGCCTCTTGCAATGCCGGATCGAACAGCATCTCCTTCACTTGCAAGAATACATATTGTTGCAATTGGATCTTCAACAGGCGGACCCAGGGCATTACAAAATATAATTGCCCGTATCCCGAAGGAATTTCCTGTCCCTATTCTTATAGCACAGCACATGCCGCCAGCATTCACAGGCCCTTTTGCCGAAAGATTAAACCAGTTAAGCGCAATTGAAGTCAAAGAAGCGGAACACGGTGAATCAATAAAGAAAGGGGTCATATATATAGCTCCCGGCCGAGGTCATATGAGTATTTTCCGGAAAAAATTGACTGAAACAGCAATTGCCATTTCTGAAAAGAGGAAAGAGCTTCTTTACACGCCATCTATTGATGTGCTCATGTCGTCAATTGTTGATAATTTTTCAGGTCATGTACTCGGCATAATCCTTACCGGCCTGGGTAACGATGGTGAAAAAGGAATGAGGGAGATCAAGAATAAAGGGGGAAGGACAATTGCAGAACGTGAAGATACCTGTGTTGTGTATGGCATGCCCAAGGCAGTGGTTCAGTCCGGACTTGCTGATAAAATTCTCCCCGTTGATGAAATTGCCGGTGAAATTATTAACTCCGTATAAATTAAAGTTCCCTTCAACATATTCCGATAAAGATGCAGGGATGCATACATTGCGGGTACTCTGAAGCAGGTCCTGACAATGTTTTAAATACTACATAAAAATAAAAAAGGGGGAAGGATCATGTCTAAAAGAAATTGTTGGGAATACAAGAAATGCGGAAGAGAACTGGGCGGCGCCAAAACGTCCGATCTCGGCGTGTGCCCTGCGGCTTCAGAGGCCTCATGCAATGGAATTAACAGCGGTAAAAATGCCGGCCGTATCTGCTGGGCCATAGCGGGTACGTTCTGCGGCGGAAAAGTACAGGGTGATTTTGCACAAAAATCCGTATCCTGCATGTCCTGTGATGTATTTAAACAGATCAAGAGTGAAGAAGGCACGGATAATTTCGTCCTCCTCAAACCGGGCCAGGTATATCAGGCTTCAGCCAAATAACAGCGTATAGCATCAATAATAATAAAGA
>JBFKMY010000328.1:0-3080 GCA_041629615.1 Thermodesulfovibrionia bacterium
GATGCATTTATCATAATTGAAATGGATTTTTTTCTTCTTTGGCGTAATTGCTTCCGCAGGACAGTATTGCCAGCATGCAGCGCACATTTTACAGAGGTCGTCGTCACAGACCGGCCTCTGTATGAGATGTCTGCGCATAAAGCCGTGATATTTTTCCGGTCCGAACACAAGGGGCTTCATGTCAGGAAGTTTAAAATCTCTTATGCGGGGCAGATCACCGTCAACGATGATATCATCCGCGGCGAGTCCCTGGTGCAGGGCAATTTTATTTGTCAGAACTTCCTCAGGCGCAATCCCCATCATCCTGCAAACGGTCATATCGAGTGCAACTGCATTCTGGCCCCCAAGGAGGACCCCCAGCTGTCTTGGCGTGCCCCGTTTTCCCGGTCCCTGTCCTTCCATTGCCAGGATGCCGTCAATAATCGTGATAGAGGGATGAACGGCCTGGTATATTTTTACCAGAAGCCCTGCAAACATCTCCCTGTTGACGCCTGTTCTCAGATGCCATTCAGGCTTTTTCATTCCCACGATACATCCGAAGAGATTTTTTACTCCAAGGGTAAGGAGCATATGGGTGTGCGTTTTCAGTTTGGGAAGGTTAATGAGAAAGTCCGCGTTCATTGCATCTGAAGCAATCTCGATGTTCTCAAAGGGTTTTCCCACATCAACACGCACTGAACTTCTGAATTGCTTATATTCGACCGCAAGGCCGGAAAGGGCATCCCTGATCCCGCTTTCCCTGAGTATCCTTTCAAAAGACCCCACTGCCGGACTGTCTGATATCCGGGGGCGGGCCCCCCTGTCAAGGACATACTCGACCACTGCTTTTACAATAAGGGGATGGGTAAGAATTGCTTTATCGGGTTGCGCCGGTGCAAGGAGATTTGGTTTGATGACAACACGGCTCTTACTTTCAATCCGGTTTCCATCGAGGGAATCCATGAGATCAAAAATGATCGGCTTAAGCGTTCTGTAGTTATATTCCGCGTTTCTGATATATACCTTTGACATAGTCTGTATACTAACAAAAAAGCCATTTAGCATTCAGCGGTCAGCAATCAGCTGTCAGCATGAAATTTCCGGCTGAAGGCTGAGCGCTGATTGCTGACCGCTGATTTATTAGACAATCCTGAACGATTGATGGTATCTTACTTTCATGAAAGCAGGGTTTTATCAGTTTGCTCCGGAGTTCGGGAGGAAAGCAGAAAATATAATAAAAGTTCAGACTGCGGTCAGGAACGCTGACCTGGAGCTTCTCGTAGTGCCCGAGTTCTTTGCTACGGGGTATCAGTTTATTTCCCGGGATGAAGTACTGGAGCTTTCTGAACCGGTACCGAAGGGAGAAACCACCGAAGCGCTTCTGGAGTTGTCCCATGAAAAACAGATATATATCGTTGCCGGGCTGCCGGAAAGGGAAGGGGACAGGTTTTATAATTCGGCGGTCTTTACCGGACCGGACGGATTGATAGGCATATACCGCAAGACCCATCTTTTCTTTGAAGAGTCGCTCTATTTTGCTCCCGGGGACACGGGCTTTAAGGTCTGGGACACAAAGATCGGGCGCATCGGGATCAAGATATGCTTTGACTGGTTCTTCCCTGAATCCATGCGGAGCCTTGCCCTGCAGGGCGCGGAAGTTGTTGCCCACCCTGCAAACCTTGTCCTTCCCTTCTGTCCTGACTCCATGCCGGTCAGGTGCCTTGAAAACAGGGTCTTTGCAGTCACTGCCAACAGAATTGGAACAGAGCACAGAAAAAAGGACCAGTCCCTCACGTTCATAGGAAAAAGCGAGATCGTCTCGCCCAGAGGGGAAATCCTTGTCAGGGCACCCGTTGATGAAGAGGCATTGATGATTGCTGACATTGATCCGGCGATGGCAAGGGACAAGGTATTGAATCCCTATAATGATCTCTTTCAGGCCAGAAGACCGGGACATTACGGAGCGCTGGGGGAAGGGTAGTTATCTGATCAGATCCACCTGTAGATTCAGCGTTGTTACATTAATGTTTAGGAGAAAGCCATGAAAACCAGAATATCCGCAGTAGTAACTGCTGTCGTCCTCCTGTTTTGTATCAACAGTGCCTCAGCAGGTTTTGATATGAAGGTCGGCATGTGGGAGGTCACAACCAAGTGGGAACTGCCGGGCATGCCAAAGGAAATGGCAATGCCCGGGGTTACCTTTAATCAATGCCTCACCAGCGAGAACCATATTCCGCAGAATAATGACCAGGGCGGGGGATGTAAAATAACACGTTCTCAAATAAGGGGCAATACAGTTATCTGGGAAATGGATTGCGAGAATGAAGGGCTACTGATGAGAGGTACGGGTAAAGTTACGTTTAGTGGTGACATCTTTACCGGGGGAATGACGATAGAAAGCAATGGCATGAATATTAATCAGCATCTGAGCGGCCGCCGCACAGGTGACTGCAAGTAGATGATACAGCATGCAGAGTATTCTGCCCGGAAAGGGGCGGCTAGGAGGCTGACCATTCACTGGCGTGTTCACCGCCGGCAATATATTTCTTCAGGTCCTCAAAAGCTATTTTCTGTGCGATGATAAGCTCGTGGACAATATCACCCATGCTTATGACTCCAATCAGTGCGCCGGACTCGATAACAGGCACGTGGCGCCTGTGTGAAGCGGTCATCAGGGCCATGCACTCTTCAATATTCTGTTTCGGGTGTATCGAGTATACCGGTGTGGTCATCAACTCTCCTACAGTAGTATCCTTTGAAGATTTTCCCCTGAGTATTACCTTGCGGGCGTAGTCGCGCTCCGAAAAAATGCCGACAAGCTCTTCGCCGTCAACCACCATCAATGCGCCGATGTCTTTTTCAGCCATTATTTCAAGGGCAGTGTAAGCCATTTTCTGTGAAGAGATTGAATGAATATCATTGCCCTTCTTTTTCAGGACATCTGAAACTCTCAACATACCACATACTCCGATTCAGGTAATCATAAGGATGCATTTAATGCGGATACACTATATTTCTATCTTACTCATTTATCAAATTCGTGATATATGATTTATATCATATTAATAAGGTCCAAACATATTAAGATTTAGTATAAAACA
>JBFKMY010000329.1:0-3069 GCA_041629615.1 Thermodesulfovibrionia bacterium
ATCCCATTCATTATTCCTTTCGCGTGCAGTAAGTGCCTGTGCATGAAGAATGTGAACCAGGTTTTGCTGCACTGCTTTAAGATAAACACTGCTGGAAGTGATTATATGACAATGAGTATGTACTTCATAAATACGGAAGGGAAGGATGAGAGCAGAAATTACGCAAGAATCAGATATGATGTATCTCGTTCTCGTCCTTCTTTTCACCCCGCATTTTTTCTATATAGTCCTTTGCAGCGTCTCTGCCGCCGAGGCCGAAGGCGAGAGAGAGCGAAAGCACCACGCCGCCAAATACTATAGCAAAGGCGATAAGTACGGTGTCTTTCCCGATCCCGAGCAGTTCGAGGGCCATTGTGGCGGCCATGATAAAGACAGTGAATTTTACAAATTTTCCTACGAGTCCTGAAATGGCGAGGCCTGCATTGACAGAGGCAATGAGGGCTGCCCTGCCAAAGAAATTGCCCAGTAAATATCCGACCATTACAACGATACAGGCGAGAACGATATTCGGCATATAGAGCAGAAATACGGTCAGAAGATTTTCTACTGCCGGTATTTTCAGGGCATCCAGTCCGATAATAACAAACGAGAGGAGGACAATCCAGTACACCATTTGTCCGAATATCCTGGACAGGGGTTCCCTGTACCCGCTTTTCTGCAGTATCTGCATTATGCCCAGCCGGTCGGAAAGCTTGTCAATGCGTAAAAAGAGGGATATCCTGGTCACAATTGTCCTTAATATCCATGCGATAATGACGCCGACAATAATGATTACAACACCTGTCAGCAGGCTCGGCAAAAAACCGGCGACTCTCTCTACAAACCTTTTAATCGGTTCTATAAATACAGTATCCATAATTCCCCCTTATGCCCATCTCTCGATGAGATACGGTTTTTGATTTTCAAATGCCCTGCAAAGAGCCTCAAGCCTCTCCTCAACCTGATGGGCGTTGCTCTCGGCCATTTCAACAATAAAGGAAGCGACTTTTCCAAGATAGAGCGGCGTTAATGTCTTCAGTATATGCTCGACGCTCATTATCTTCTTATGGCAGGCAAGTCCATAATCATAGATAATACGGGCCCATAAATCATCCGAAAAAGTAAACCTGTCAGCAGAAGATATTTCAATAAGTTCTTTCATGTTCTCGAGGGACAGTATCTCCTTTAACAGATCACCCAGTTCCTTGATCCCCAGTTCGAACATCCCGATCATCCGGTCAACATTGACGTTTACCGCTTCCAGCCCTACGGAAAATTCAAAACCAAAGAGAGGTATGGGTTCCGAGGATTTCACCTCTTTCCACTTGTCAGGATACTCTTCCATAAGCATAAACAGTGCGCTGACGACCTGGGTGAGCATTGCGGAAAGGTCTGAGGAAGGGTCCTTTGCAGCGTGTATCTTTGCCCCGAGGAATGACTGACAGACCTTGAAGTCATTTGCAACTGCAGTTGTAGTCATCCAGATGTCTATCCCGAACCGGGCCACATCACTGTTCCAGACGTCCTTTGTGAGATAAAATTCCGCCAGCCTGCCGGAAAACCCGAAATCACCCCCGATTGGCTGCCTGATATGTTTCCCGTACAGCGCCCTTGTAACAGGATACACAATGCTGTTCGTTATGGTCCCGTCATATTTATGCCTGAGATAATAGGGGGTGACAAAATCAAACCCGCGGTCAAGCACAGGACGTATCAGGAGGTCAATCCACTCAGGGGTAATACTTCTGAGATCAGAGTCTACAACGGCGCATGCCTTAACGCCAAGTTCCTTTGCCACCTGAAAAACTGTCCTGAAAGCGCTGCCCTTTCCCGGAATGCCGTGGTACGGCGTGACTATCTTTGACAGCATGCTCTGTCTCTGGTCGATAAGAAGGGGCTGGAAATTGTCGATAACGGTCTGTTCGACAATCTCATTTGTTCCATCCGTTGAGCCTCCGTCAGAATTTATGAGAACGGCCTTTTGCGTAGGAAAGTATTTTGCAAACCCTGCCTGTACCGCCCTGACTACATGCCCTATGGTGTCTGAATTGTTAAAGCTCGGAATGCCGACGAGAATATCTGCCTGGCCTATTTCCCTGAGCTTTTCACTGACTGCTTCTCTTAATATTACGCCTTCTATGGTACACCTCCCTAAGGGAGAAAAGATTACACCTATCGCACGATCTTTGTCAAGAAAAAAATGAATGTCTTATTCATTGTCTTTTTCCACTGTCTCAAGCAGATGATGGTAAATATCGGGGATACTGTAGGCCACGCGGTTCCATGATGGTATCAGCGGCGCTTCGGTGGGCCCTCGGCTCTGCTCCCACGCTGTCCAGAGGAGACCCCTGAACTGCTTTACTGTCATTTCTTCCTGGTAACGGTCATACACCAGATTGTTCATTTCCGCGTCATCACCGTAACACTTAATATATTTCAGGGCATTATCGTAATATGTATGCAGCATCATGTCCACAAAGGAATCATCCATTGCAATGCCGTGGGCCCTCATATAATGGAGATAGAACTTTGCGATATCGACCAGCATGCGCGATAGTCCTTGTGACGCATCATCAGGTGACAGGTCCTGATGTCTGTGCTCATAGTTGGACACGAGGTCCGACTGCGCGATTTTCCTGCTCATGACGCGGTAGTAGACCTCGGACAGGGTTGATACCTCAAGGGACCAGTCATAGGCAATATTGATTTCCCTCGCAAGCCGTGTGGTAAAGCTGAACTCTCCGGACAGCGGATATTTAAAGCTTCGGTGATACGCAAAAAAACGTGCAAGTTCGTTAAAGCCCCGCTCATGCATGATATTCATCATTGCATCAACAAAGGGAGTGACAAACAGCCTCGTGACCCTTCCTTTCATCGTCCTTTCAGACGGAGAAATACGAACATAATATCCCTTGCAGAATTCATAGTCTGCGTGAGGATTTGCAGTGGGCTCAATCAGACGTCCCAGAAGGATGCGATCATAGGTAACAATATCACAATCATGAAGGGCGATTACATCAGAGTCTCCCCGGGCAAGGATGTAGCCCAGGGTCATCCATACCGACTGTCCCTTTCCCTGGACACCGGTCA
>JBFKMY010000330.1:0-3063 GCA_041629615.1 Thermodesulfovibrionia bacterium
ATAGATGACTCCTATATCCGCAAGGCAGCAATCAAGCACGGGTTGCCTTACATAACGTCAACAGCGGCCGCAATTGCCGCTGCCAAAGGGATTGCAGCCATCAAAGAGAAAAAATCCGAGGTCAGGAGCCTGCAGGAGTATCATGCGGATATAGGGTGAAACATTTAAAGTCAAAAGGCAAAAGTCAGAAGGCAAAAGGTAAAAATAAGGTGAACTGCAATAAATTGCTGTATTATTAATTCATAATCAAAGGGGAGGGGGGAGTATAGATGACGGCTAAACAGGTTGTGGAAAAGGCAAAGAAGGACAGGGTAACTTTTTTAAACCTTCAGTTTACGGATATTATGGGCTCTCTCAAGCAGGTCACCGCGCCGGTAAAAAATCTTCCGGATATCATGAAATACGGTGCGTGGTTTGATGGATCGTCGGTGGAAGGGTTTGCGAGGATTCATGAGAGCGATCTTTATCTGAAGCCTGATCCTGCAACCTATTCAATTATCCCCTGGCTCGGCTCAAGCGAGGGAAATACCGCACGGCTTATATGTGACATCTACAGGCCTGACGGCAGTCCTTTTCAGGGTGATCCAAGGTTTATTTTAAAGACTGTTTTAAAAAAGGCCAGTGACATGGGGTTCGTATATAATACAGGACCGGAACCGGAATTCTTTCTTTTCAAGAATGGTTCCATGAATCTCGATCCTCTGGACAACGGCGGATATTTCGATCTTGCCACAGACGAGGCGCACACTATAAGGAGAGAGATTTCTTCCGCGCTTGAAAGATTCGGCATTGACGTTGAAGCTTCTCATCATGAAGTTGCCCCCGGTCAGCATGAGATAGACTTTCGATACGATGATGCCCTTACGACTGCAGACAGGCTGCTCACCTTAAGGGTCACGGTCAAGTCGATCGCACAGAGGCACGGGTTGAGGGCATCATTCATGCCCAAGCCGATAATGAATATGGCCGGCTCGGGAATGCATGTCCATCAGAGTCTCTTTGACGAAAAGACGGGGAAAAATGCATTCTTCACTCCTAAAGACAAATACAATCTTTCGAAGACCGCATATGATTTTATTGCAGGTCAGCTCAGGCATATAAAGGGAATGATTGCGGTCCTGTGTCCTGCAGTCAATTCATATAAACGGCTGGTTGCAGGGTTTGAAGCGCCGGTGTATATTGCATGGGCGCGGATAAACCGGTCAGCGCTTATTAGGGTGCCGCACTGGTTTGAAGACAAACCCGATACAGCGAGGATAGAGTTGAGATGTCCTGACCCTGCATGCAACCCGTATCTGGCCTTTGCAGTCATGCTGGCAGCAGGACTTGACGGCATTGAAAGTAACATAAAACTGCCCGACCCTGTTGAAGAAGACCTGTACAAATATGACGAAGCAAAACTCATGTCCAAGAAAATCGACACCCTTCCGTCATCTCTTTTTGAGGCAATATATGAACTCAAAAACAACAAGCTGATGCAGGACATATTGGGAGAGCATCTGTACAGGAGGTACATTAATATCAAGACAAGAGAATGGAATGAATTTAAAATGCAGGTAACAGGATGGGAAGTCGAGAAGTATATTGATATTTAATGGTCGCTTCTGCAGTTTTCAGCTGATTGCTGAATGCTGACAGTCATTGCTGTTTCTGCTACAATATCACATGCGATTAAACCATGTGGGAATAATAAATAAGAGCGAGGACGAAGCCCGCCGCTTTTACAGAGACGTTCTCGGACTTGCAATCACAAAGGAATATGTCGTCCCTGCGGAGCTGTCCCGGCAGATATTTTCCCTGTCACGGGACATCAAGATGCTGGTGTTCGAAAAAGAGGGGGCAAAGATAGAGGTATTTATTGCGCCTGAGTACACGCCTTCCACTCCCAATATCATCCACACGGGCTTTCTGCTGGATGATCTGCCCGGACTCATGGAAAAGGCCGGCCAGGCAGGAGTGGAACAGATTACCGGCAAGACCAAGGACAAGACGGTTTATTTTATCCGGGATTATTCGGGGAACCTGATCGAGATTAAACAGAAATAGCCGCATGTAAGAGTGCGGACATTTCATAATCGCTTCCGGGGACGAGCTCGTCTTCCGTGATGTTTATTATCTCAAAAGAATATACGTTCCCTTGACAGCAGCATCGGGAGGTAAAATGATTAATTCCGAAATATTTCGCAAATATGATATCAGGGGGATCTGGGAAAAGGACCTGACTCCCCCGACAGTGGAGCTGCTAGGCAGGGGATATGCCTCATATCTGCTTAATGCAATTAAGAAGCACAGGGCCAGGATCAGTGTGGGATGGGATGCACGTCTGCACTCTCCCATTATTCGAGACAGCCTGATAAAGGGAATAACAGGGTCGGGCATTGATGTCATTGACCTCGGGATGTGTCCAACACCTCTTCAATATTTCACATTGCACAGACTGAATATCGACGGCGGCGTTATGATTACCGGCAGCCATAATCCGCCGGAGTTTAACGGTTTTAAATTAAGCGTGGGCAAGAGCACTATATTTGGGGATGCTATACAGGAGATAAGAGGCATCATAGATTCAGAAGATTTTCATGACGGGAGCGGATGTGTGGAGAATTATCCTGTGATAGATAATTATATAGATTATGTTACAGGCAGATTTGAAAGCCTTTCCGGAATCAGGGTTGTAGTTGATGCGGGCAACGGGACGGGGGGGCTGGTAGCGCCGAAAATCATGAAGGCCCTTGGTGCAGAGGTCATCGAACTGTACTGTGATCCTGACGGGAACTTTCCGAACCACCATCCTGACCCGACGCTGGAAGCGAGTCTGGTTGACCTTATTGCCAGGGTCAAAGAAAGCGGCGCCCACGCGGGAATTGGATATGATGGTGATGCGGACCGCATTGGAGTTGTAGATGAAGAGGGGAACGTCATCTGGGGCGACGGCCTTATGATTATTTTTTCGAGAGACATTCTTAAAGATAATCCCGGGGCAACGATTATTGGTGAAGTGAAATGCTCGCAGACCCTGTATGATGACATTGCAGCACACGGCGGGGTGCCTGTCATGTGGAA
>JBFKMY010000331.1:0-3056 GCA_041629615.1 Thermodesulfovibrionia bacterium
AATGAAGGCCATTCCACATATCAGCATCCAGATGAATGCCCGCAATCTTTTCATTTTCTCTCCTCTTCTCATCTCCTGTGCTGCTGTCTGAATAATCGGATGGAAGGGCAGGGGCAAGAACAAAAAAAGACAGCAGGTTATCTATGTCCGGAAGTAATCCCTATGACTGAAATGCCTGCCCTGTCAGCTTCTTTCAGAAAGTTCTCCTTGTCAACGATTATGCATTGAGAGGCCTCCAGGGCCAATACGTTCGCAGCAGCGGCTTTCATGGAACGGAGGGTCTCAAGTCCCACGGCAGGAACATCAAAACGCATGTCCTGTTTTGGCTTGCTCACTTTTACCACAACAGCGTCCTGCCGGGCAAGCAGGCCGCCTCTTTTAATGGCCTCATCAGTGCCCTCAATGGCTTCAACAGCCATTACAGCCCTGTTTTTTACCACTACCGTCTGACCGATGTCGAGCTGTCCCAGTTTCCTCGCTATTGACCATCCGAATTCAATATCCTTAAGGTCATCATTCGATGGTTTCCGGCACGTTAATACACCTTCCTCAGCGAGGAGGTTTTTTGTAAAGGTCGTTGTTTTATGTATTTTGATATTTTTTTTCTCAAGTTCTTTTACCACGGCCTTCATTATTGAATCATCGGACCGGTCCTTTAATGAAAAAAACAACTTCATAGCCTTAATATCAGGAATAATATTCTTTTTGTTTTCGTAAAGGAGTTTCTTGGGGATTTTGCCGGCCATGACCGCTTCTGTGACGGCCAGTTTTTTCAGTAATGACAGTAAGCCGCCGAAACTGCCGATTCTCACTTTGTGAAAATCATCCGCAACAGATTTCAGTGCTTCATCAGCCGGAGGCTGGAGGGCAATGCCGACGACGTAATACCCCATTTTTTTCGCCTCAGAGGCAATAGCAAGCGGCAGTTGACCCATTCCGGAGATGAGCGCCAGGGTCCTGGGACTGTCAGGATGCCCCGATGCCTTTAACGGCATATTCCCCGTTTATTTTTTTCGATAAATTCAATAAGATTTTTAATTTCTTTGGAAAGCTTGCCATCCTGCTTTAACAGGGCCAGGGCTTCCCTGAGCGTCAGTTTGCTGCGGAATAATATTTTATAGGCATGTTTCAGTTCCTTGATCTGGGTGTCGCTGAAGTTCTGACGCTTGAGACCGATGGTGTTTAAGCCGTACAGCTTTGCCCTGTCCCCGGCTGCCGTCGTATAGGGCGGAATGTCCTGCGGGATTGCGCTGAAACCCCCGATCATGGAATATGCCCCAATTCGTGTAAACTGATGCACGGCAACGTGTCCCCCTATAAATACATAATCCTCGACAATGACATGACCTCCCAGGGTAGTGGCATTGGCCATGACCACGTTATTTTCTATCCGGCAGTCATGGGCAATATGGACATAGGCCATCAGAAAATTGTTATCGCCTATCTTCGTTACTGCCTCTCCCCCGACAGAGGCGCGATGAATTGAGATGTATTCCCTTATGATGTTGTTATTGCCGATCAATGCGCTCGTTTTCTCCCCTTTGTACTTGATGTCCTGGGGGGGAAGACCGATTGAGGTAAAAGGATACACTGTGCAGTCACTGCCGATCTCTGTTTCCTCGATATAGACATTCGAGATCAGTTTTGTATTTTTCCCTATCTTTACTCCACTGCCGACTATACAGTACGGGCCGATTTCAACTCCTTCGGAAAATTTCGCCTTTGCGTCAACAATTGCCGTTGGATGAACTTTTGTTTTAACCATTGCCCAGTTCCTCTTCTGTTACCATGGCGGTGAAGTCAGCCTCTGCCACAACCTGATCATCTACAAAGGACTGGCCGGAAAATTTCCAGACATTGTTTCTGTTCTGGACTACATTTACCTCAAAACGGAGCTGATCTCCGGGGACCACCGGTTTTCTGAACTTGGCCTTTTCAATGCTCATGAAGAAGACCGAATTCCCCTGGGCTCCCGAATGGAAGGCCAGAATTCCCGATACCTGGGCCATTGCTTCTATTATTAAAACGCCGGGCATAATGGGATAATCGGGGAAGTGTCCCTGAAAAAAATGTTCGTTGGCGGTAACATTTTTCAGTCCTACGGCTTTTACATTCGCTTCTATGTCAATGATCCTGTCAACGAGGAGAAATGGATATCGATGGGGAAGGATGTTTTGAATTTCACGGATGTTCATCATCTGAGGGTTCCTCCTTGTGTAATTTTTTTTCAATTTCCCTTATGCGTTTTGCATATTCAGGCAGTTTAGAAAAAATGCTCTGTGCGCGCAGCCATGCTACATGGGGGATGGCCGGACTCCCGGAATATATCTTTCCTTCAGGGATATTGCTTCCGACCCCTGATTGAGAACCGACTATTGCTTTGCTCCCTATTTTTATATGGTCCCGTATGCCAACCTGTCCTGCAAGGATGACCCCGTCACCGACTTCCACGCTCCCGCTGATGCCGACCTGGGCCACAATAATACAATTCCGGCCTATTTTCACATTGTGGGCAATCTGCACGAGATTATCGACTTTTGTTCCGCACCCTATAATAGTATTTCCTACGGTGCCCCTGTCAATACACACATTTGCCCCGATCTCGACGTTATCTTCAATGATCACACCCCCTACCTGGGGGATCTTGTAGTGTTCTCCCTTTTCCATGACATAGCCGAACCCGTCAGAACCGATGACCGTACCGGAATGGACGATGACCTTTTTGCCGATTTTCACATTCTCCCGTATTGTGACATTCGGGTAAATGAAAGAATCTTCCCCGATGGTCACGCCTTCTCCCAAAAAGACGCCCGGTGACAGGGTGACCCCTGGACCCAGATCAACATTATTGCTGATATAGGAGTTGGGATGTGCGGAAACATTGCTTCCCATCCGCACATCAGCGCCGATAAAGGCCTTATCGCTGATTCCCGAGGGGCAACAGGGTTTTCCATGAAAAATTTCGAGTGTCTTTGCAAAGGCGAACTGGGGATTTTCCACAACAAGCATGCTCACGGTCAGTTCTTTCACCGCTTCTTTTACGATGAGAGCTGATG
>JBFKMY010000332.1:0-3037 GCA_041629615.1 Thermodesulfovibrionia bacterium
GATACATGCAGAAATTGCGGAGATGTTGACGTCTGCTGCTTTCTGACGGACGCGGTAATAATTTCTAAACACAAGGACAAAAAGGAGTCCGGATCATTCAAGTAAAACGATATTGCTGTTTATTGACATTTACTGATTCCGGAGGTTAATGAGATGACAGGTGATACGAACCTTCTTTATAATTAATTGCAGGACAACTATGGGAGAGAGCATGATGCCCATGTCTCAGACAGGCGGCATGTGAGTAAAGATAAATGCGGAAACGAGGAAAAATGATGAGGTATGTTAGACTGGCTGTTTTCGGGTTTCTTTGCGGGATGCTTATGAAGCCGGCAGGTGCCAACGCATGCGGCTGGTGGGGTGATGGCGAGAGTGCGGACACTGACGATGCAATCCTGGTGGACTCAGACGAGAAGCCGGTTCCCGATGATGAGGAATCGATTGTTGATCCCCTGATCCAGACCCGACTGGGCAACCGCTATAAAACGGGAACGGGTGCTGACAGGGACTATACAAAAGCAGTGTACTGGTACCGGAAGGCCGCTGAGCAGGGCTTTGCGAGCGCCCAGAACAACCTTGCGGTCATGTACGAACAGGGACTCGGTCTGCCAAAGGACGAGTCCGAAGCGGCAAAATGGTTTCGCAGAGCTGCAGAGCAGCATGATGCGAAAGCGCAGCATAGTCTCGGCATAATGTATCGCGACGGCCGGGGCATTCCCCGGGATACTGCGGAGGCGTTCAAATGGATCGGCTATGCCGCTGAGCAGGGTCATCGCGGGGCCTTCAGAGACATGGGTGATCTGTACTGGCGTGGATCAGGTGTTTCACGGAATGACGTTCTTGCCTGTATGTGGTGGAAGCTTGGTGCTCTGCATGGAGACAAAGAGAGTAGCAGGCTGCTCGGCATGGCATCCTCAAAAATGGAGTCGGGAAGTCTTGCAGAAGCAGAAAAGCTGGCCCGGGAGTGGATGCGGAAAAATAGATGAGAGGACGAATCGCACAAAATATTTATTGACAATTCCCGCCATATGTCGTGTTACTGCGGTAGCAGGATTGCTGACCGTTGAATACTATGCATCCCGCGCCTCTGCTTGCGGTTCCTTTTAAAATCGCTGATAATTCGGAAAATCTGTGATACAAGGATACGATGCGTGAGTACGGTGAAAGTTGCTGTTGTTATAACATGCATGATGCTCTTTTTGTTATTTCATCCTGCCGGTGCCATTGATATACCCGTGGGAACGACCGCGCCGGGATTCGCTCTTCCGACAATTGATGGAAAATTATTTTCTTTAGCCCGGTACAGAGGCTCAATTATAATCCTGATCTACTGGAGGAGGGATCAGCCCCGGTCCCTTCTGTCATTGAAGGACGGACAGGACATTCTTTCCCGCTTCGGAGACAGGGGTGTAAAGGTGGTCGGGTTGATTGCAAATAGTGATAATATCGACCATGTGAACACCATACTCAAGGACAATAAAATAACATATTCTGTACTCCTGGATTCAGAAAGACAGGTTTTCGGAGACTATGGAATCCATGTCTATCCTTCTACGATAATTATTAACAGAGAGGGAAGGATTGCGAAAGGTGTTCCAGGACATGCATTAAATTACAGGCAGGTGATAGAGGCACATGTGAGATATATTCTCGGTGATATCGACGAACAGAAAATGCATGAATTGGCCTTTCCTCAAAAAAAGATTATAGAAGAGTCTGTGCTTACGGCCCACAGATTATATAATCTTGCACTTAAATTTACCGATGACGGGTTTCTTGATATGGCAGTCGAAACAGTCAAAAAGTCATTGGATGCCAATAAGGACAGTGCGCAGTCTCATATTCTCCTTGGCTTCCTGTATCTCGAGGAAAACAATGCGAACACAGCTTTTGAGTCATTCAATGAAGCGCTCAGGCTGGAACCTGATTCACATGATGCAAAGACAGGTCTCGGCGGAGCGCTTATCTTAAAGGGTGATATTGAAAGGGCTCTCGATGTACTTACCGATGCTGTTTCAGAAAATCCCTACCCGGAAATGACCTACTATGAGCTTGGCAGGGTCTATGAGTTAAAAGGGGACAAAGATAGAGCAATAGAAATGTACAAAAAAGCCTTGCAGGAGATAATTCATAATAAGTTGATTCCTTCTATTGTATCCCGGTGCAGATAAACGGATTGCACGGCATCGTGACGAACGGAAATTAACCACGCAATGATAATTTCTTCCGGGATGCATTCATAACTGCGCGAGCATTGAGTACACATATGGATTACGGATGCATTGATGTCTTCACAGCACGCTGTTACAAAAAGGTAACGTGTATTCCGCGGGAAATTCTTTGTAACTTCCTGAATCAATAACAGTATTTTTACAAAATACTTTTTTACACAGAAAAATTCTGTCTGTTACAAAAGCGTAGCGGTTTTTCTCAACAGAGAGTAAATCATAATTACTCAAACCTGTTTCAATATATTGTTTTCCCTGAATTTTCCAGAAACACAACATTGCGCTCATACATGGGCATTTAAATTGCAACATCATCAGCGGATCATTCGATTATGAATGTGCGATCTTTCATTTAATCGTAACTGCGGAAAAACTTAACAAAACAGGATTCCGTGTCAATGAAAAAACAGAAAGGTACACCTTCCATGTCTCCTCTTTCTCACGTAGCGGCTGAAGCAGAGAAGGAGCATATAATAAAAATTTTAAGATCAACGGACGGAAACAAGACAAAAGCTTCAGCGATTCTCGGAATCAGCAGGAAAACCCTCTGGGAGAAATTAAAGGTGCATAATATAGAACTCTGAAAGATGTGGTACTGCAAGGAGATGCAGGTCATTCTCCAAAAGAGATTTTGACTTAATACGCTTCTCTCTCATGCATCGTTCACGCCACTTTATTTATACAACCCCATGGCACCGTTCAGAGCGGATTCCCAGCAGATTGATAGAGAACAGCTGAACACTCTCTGTTACCTTAAAGTAACATGGTTGCTGTTTAAAAAAATCTCTTATCCCCTGAATAAAAATACA
>JBFKMY010000333.1:0-3029 GCA_041629615.1 Thermodesulfovibrionia bacterium
ACAGGATACGGGAAGCCATTGATAATAAACCATAAAAAGAGTTAATAATGACTCCTGTCTATGGCATTCTTATCCGTTCCCTTGAGAACGGAATTAACGTTATATCCCCCTTCTTAATAAATGACTTTAATAAACATCTTCCATGTTGTTTCAGAATAATGGGTTTCTATTGACGTAAAATGGAAAAAGTGCGTCATTAAGGACTCAATCGTTGCAAAAATACTACACTATTAATTCATCGAGCTCACACAGACACATTTTTTTTCCAAATAAATAATTATTAAAATACAATTGGTTATCTTCAAATTCCTGTGTTTGGCATATAAGTTGCTCTTATACGCCTATTGCGCAGGAGGAGGAACCAGAAGCTGTGGTAAATAAAATGATACTGCATGAACTCAAGGGCATACTGGCACAGAGAAGGGAAGTAACAAAAGAGCAGAGAGCGTATGCAAGGGTGGAAGAAGAGCTCATGAGTGAAATGTATCCCATCACAAGGCCCTCCGAGGAAAAAAGACCTCCCAACTGCCGGACTCTTGATCGTTATATTGGATATCAGGCATTTGAGACGATGAGAAAGTACCATGGAATGTCCCTGTCCTGCGATTAAATCATCGGATCGTGCCTTTTAGATGAAGACCGGAGAGCCTCACGTGACTTCGACAAAGGGCAAGGACAATAACGTTCGCTTCATCGTACGGGAACGTGCCCGCATATACTCAGGGTACTCTGAGAGAGAACGACAGGCACTGAATTATTACATGTGTTCTTGTCATCTTCCTTGATGAGAGGACGTTATTGATTAAACGAAAGAGGGGAAGGTCGAATTGTCGGTGTGTCACACTTCGATACATTCGACAGGGATGTTCATTTAACTGAATGAGGAAAGGAGGGTTAAGGATGTAAGGGCCCGGATTATGTGATGTACTTTCAAACAGGATCTCAGTAATGGAGACAAAGCCATGAGGAGGTATGAGAATGAACATAGCAAGGAACATAATGCTAATGGGCTGTACACGATTTGCATCAAAGGTAAACTGGGTTGAGCGAACGGCAAATGGACGGGACATTGCCAATAAATTATTGAGAAGTCGCTTAACGGGCATTCCTGTCGTTGACCATAAAGAAAGCCGGAAGGTTGTTGGCATTATCACTCAGATGAATCTTCTGGGCATATTCAGAGAGGGGATGGACCCTGATGACTTTACCGCAGACAGAATTATGTCAGGCATTCCAAAGACCGCTGATATTGATACGCCCGTTGAAGAACTGATAGATATAATGGTCGAAAATAATTTCACCACCATTCCCATTACGAAAAACCATAAACTGGTCGGCGTAGTCGACAGGTGCTCCATGATGGAATTTTTCATGAGTCCGAGCGCAGAAAAATATGCTGCCTCTCAATGAGGGAGTGTGATGTGTTGACAGGCTGCAGGTGTATCAGCCAAAAGCTAAAGTTTATATTTATTAATGACGTACATATAGATCAAGTACATTACAGGAATAAAAAATAAAACCCTGTGATGAGGAAAGGAGAGCACATGGCAAAGAAAGCAAGATGTTCTGCAAAAACAAAAGAGGGGAAAAGATGTAAAAATACGGCAAGCGGAAAATCAAACTGCTGCGTTACGCACAAGAAAAAATAGCAGCGCACGATACATTTCGTAAAACTCAAAGGGGCCTGCTTCGGCAAGCCCTTTTTTTATTCAATCCGCGGCCCGGCTGGATGTCGGCCCTCTTTATCTTTTATTAAAGAAAGAGTTAAAAGTATCCGAAACCAGAATAAAACAGTTAAAGGGAAGAAATGAGATTGCAGTGAAGAAAAGACCGGTCATTGAAGATGTTGCCCATAGACTCGCTTTGCTCCTGGCCTTTCTGTTACTTGCTTCCTGTGCTTCTGCTCCTGAGGTGAAAAATATTTCAAGGGAGGGAGGCCACTATGTTGTTGCGTCATGGTATGGGAAAAAGTTTAACGGAAGAACGACTGCTTCAGGAGAAAAATTTGATATGTATGCGATGACCTGTGCCCACAGGACACTTATGTTCGGGACAAAGCTCCGCGTTACAAACCCTGACAACAACAGGTCAGTCATCGTGAGGGTTAATGACAGGGGCCCCTTTATCCGTGGCAGGGGCCTTGATCTTTCATACGGGGCCGCAAAGAAAATAGGTATGGTGCAAAAGGGTGTTGCAAGAGTAAAAATAGAACATATTCCCTGAATTACCTTATATCCCCGTCTCATTCTGTCATTTGTGTCATTGATCGCTGCTCCTTTGCACGTGGGAACTTTGCTATACTATGGTTTCCGGTACAATGAATACAATATATGTCATAGGGATAGGTTTCAGGCCCCTTGATAAGAAGGCCAGCAAGAGTTTGCTTAGCTCTGATGTTGTCCTTGCAAATGACCGCCTGCTCAATGTATTCGTGGGATATGATGAATATGGTTCTGTCAAAGAAAAGATCATAGTCCACGACAGTGTGAATGAAATGCTTGATTATATTGAGGGTCATTACAGATCAAAGCAGATAGCGCTCCTGGCTGCCGGCGATCCCATGTTCTTTGGCATCGGCCGCCCGGTTGTTGGAAGATTCGGAAGGGGCTCCGTAGAAGTATATCCCGACCTCTCAAGCATTCAGGTGGCATTTTCACGAATACGGGAGGCATCGAATAATGCATTTTTCCTGAGCTTCCACGGCGGGCCCGACCCGGAAAAGAGGAGAACACTGGAATATGAAATGAACGAGCTTCCCGCGCTTATGGAAAAACATGAGAAAATCGCCATTCTTACGGACAAAGTAAATAGTCCGGCAGAGATCGCAAACGTCGTTTTAGCAGATGCCCACCGCATCCCCCATTTTTCCTCCGTAAAAATGTATGTATGTGCAAGGCTCGGGTATGATGATGAAAAGATCACGGAAGGAACGCCGGAAGACATTGCCGGGACGTCTTATGCCTATCCTAATGTTATGATCATAATTCAGCGCAGAGGCGACAGTAAGAAATGACCGTAAGGGACCTGGA
>JBFKMY010000334.1:0-3015 GCA_041629615.1 Thermodesulfovibrionia bacterium
GTTTCTGCCTCGGGCATCATCTGTTTGAGCGCTGCTTCTTTTTCTTCCTTTGCCTTTATATACATTATTGGAGACGTTTTTGCATAGACACCCGCGAGAATCAGCCCGCCGACTATATACAGAGCAGACAGATTAAACATTATCCTAAGCATGTCCATGACGGTCATTGCGCCTGCTCCTTTTTCACCTTAAGCATTCCAAACGGTGCCCTTTTGACCTGCCGGTCGATCATGGGAGCAAAGCAATTCATCAGCAGTATTGCGAACATGACGCCTTCGGGGAAGCCGCCCTTAAGTCGGATGAGCATGGTAATGGCGCCACAGCCAATGCCGAATATGATCTGTCCCACCCTGACTGATGGACAGGTCACATAATCGGTTGCCATAAAAAACGCACCGAGCATAAGACCACCGCCAAAGAGGTGAATGATTGGATCTCCGGTAAAAAGGCTGTCACCCCCGAATAGCCAGGCAAGAACCGCTACGGTGCCGAGGTATGAGACAGGAATATGCCAGGTTATGTACCCTTTATAAATAAGGAAAATCCCTCCGGCAAGGATGGCTATGGCCGATACCTCCCCGATTGATCCTGCGACACTGCCAATCAATAACTGCGTATAGAGATTTATTTTGTCGCCAAAGACCTCCAGCAGCTGCGCCAGTCCGTCTTCCTTCAATATACCCAGCGGAGTAGCGGTTGTCTTTGCGTCAAGGGCAAAAAACGCAGCAGTCGGTTCAGACCATGTTGTCATGGCCCGCGGCCATGATATCAGCACAAATGCCCTTCCTATAAGAGCGGGATTAAAGATGTTGAAGCCAAGCCCGCCGAAAATCTGCTTGGTAATGATTATAGCTGCAAGAGATCCGACGATTGATATATAAAAAGGAGTAGTCGGCGGAAGGTTCATTCCAAGCAGAAGCCCGGTCAGTACAGCACTTCCGTCACTGATCATGATCTTCCTGTTTAAGCCCTTTTGATACAGGAATTCAAAGACAACACACGATACGATACAGACAGCTGTCACATAGAGCGCCCTCGGCCCAAAGAAATATAATCCCATGACAAACGCCGGAAGAAGGGCAACGTTCACTGTCCACATGATACGGGCTACTGATTCCTCGCTCCGTACATGCGGACTGACAGAAACAGTCAAGGGATGATCTTTTTTAAGCAGTTCCATACTCTTTATACCTTATGGTTTCACCATTGATTTTGCCAGGCGAACAAGCTGTACTATAGGCCTCTTTGAAGGACAGACATACGCACATGTTCCGCACTCAAAGCAGTTGAACAGACCGTATTCCTTGGCATCTTCATAAAACCCCTTTTCAGAACAAACGCTGATCATCGAGGGGATGAGATACATGGGGCAGACATCAATACACCGGCCACACCGTATACAGGGCCCAAAATCATCTGAATGAATAATTTCGTCTTCCTGAAGCACTAAAATACCCGATGTTCCCTTGGTCACCGGGACATCAAGGGAATACACTGCAAATCCCATCATGGGACCGCCTGAAATAACCTTGCCGGTATCACCTTTGAATCCGCCGCATTCCTCAATGAGCTCGGATACCTGCGTGCCGATTCTTACCAAAAGATTGCCCGGATCAGTAATTCCTTCTCCTGTAACCGTGACTACACGTTCGATCAAAGGCTTCCCGTAACAGGCAGCTTCATAAATTGCCACAGCGGTTCCAACGTTCTGCACAACAACGCCGACATCCATCGGCAGGCCCGGAGGCGGAGGCACTTCTCTTCCTAGAATTGATTTAATGAGCATCTTTTCAGCGCCCTGAGGATATTTGACTTCCAGGGATACGACTTCAATCCCTGTTTCACCTGCAACTGCGGATGACATCCTGTCTACCGCCTCTGGTTTATTATCTTCAATTCCGATATATCCCTTGCTGACTCCAAGAATCTTCATCAAAATCTTAAGGCCTTCAACGATCTCTTTAGGTTTTTCAAGCATGAGTCGGTAGTCTGCAGTCAAATAAGGCTCACATTCAGCTCCGTTTATCATGACGACATCAATGGGTTTTTCCTTTGGTGGGGTGAGTTTAACCGCAGTCGGGAATGCCGCACCTCCCATGCCAACTATTCCTGCTGCCTTTATCTTATCTCTCAATTCTTCAGCCGAAAGGTTCATATAGTCAGGACTGTCTTTGAGTGCTATCCATTCTTCCTTTGTGTCGTTCTCGATAACAACCGATTGCACCATTTTTCCCATTGCATTGGGAAATTCACCAATCGCAGTGACCTTTCCGGATACAGTCGCATGCACCGGCGCTGATACAAAGCCCCCTGCCTCGCCAACAATTTCACCCTTTTTCACCTCCTGTCCAATAGAGACCAGTACCTTACAGGGTGCGCCAATATGCTGGCTTAAGGGAATAATCACAATCTTTGGGGGCCTCGCTTCTCTGAGGGGACGGTCCTTTGATAATTCCTTTTTATCAGGCGGATGTACGCCGCCCTTAAATGTAGCAAGACTCATTGAAGAGCTCCTCTTCGGGAAATTAGGAGACCTAAAAAAGGCCAATATTAAATACCATGTAGTGTAATCATAAGTCAAGTCCTGATTTTAGACTTCCTGAAAAATTGGCTTACTAAAAAGGAATAAATATATTAGAATATATGCGTAAATCAAACGGAGCTGAATTATATGAATTATTTGCACATCAGGCGATTCGGAAAACAGGCGCATCCGCTTTATTCACGATATGCATTCACCGCGTTTTTTTGCCTTTCTATCTTACTCGTGGCATCCTGCAATACTGTCTTTGGCCCGCCTGATTCGGACGAGGTGTTTCCCGTGGGAGAGCCGCGGTCTCTCTACCCATATGATACTCTGGTTCAGGGACAACCAAACCTGAATCTCCTGCAAGCCAGAGGAGGGCTTTATATATGGAACATCGGAAATGACTGGCACGTGCGGATGGTTACACCAACCACTTATCTCCGTACAGAAGATTACCCTCCTGTGTTTGATGGACGAATCATTCTTAA
>JBFKMY010000335.1:0-3015 GCA_041629615.1 Thermodesulfovibrionia bacterium
ATCATTCTACTCTCCGAGTGAGGAGGATCAGCGAAATATTCTGCTTAAAGTGGAGCATACCCGTCATGTATGCGAAAATATAAAAGAGATTGTTACGGGTCTCTCCCTGACTGAGAATGAGATTATGCTCGCAGAGACGATTGCGCTGTTTCACGACATAGGACGATATACCCAGTATGCCCGGTATAAAACATTCAATGATGCTGACTCCAGGAATCACGGACATCTTGGCGTACAGGTGTTGACAGAAGAAAAGGTCCTGAACAACCTTCCCGGGGACGAAGAGGGGGTAATCCTCCAGGCAGTGAAGTTCCATAATGCATTTACCCTGCCACAGAAACTCGATGAGAAAGCACTGCTTTTTCTGAAACTGATACGGGATGCAGACAAGCTGGATATATTCAGGGTATTTATGGATTTCTACGAAAGTCCAAAGGATGAAAGGGCATCTGCCACAGCATTTGGTCTTCAGGATACCCCTGAATATTCACACGATGTTCTTTTGTGTATTACCCGTCAAACCATGGCATCCTATAGAGGACTGAAAAATGAAAATGATTTTAAATTGGTGAAGCTCTCATGGATTTTTGATATCAATTTTCCAGCCACGTTGAATAAAATACTTCAACTGGATTACGTGGGCAAAATCGCTGCAAAGCTGCCGCAGACCGATGAAATTGCTTCTGCTGTTGCGCAGGTGCAGAAATATATCGCTCACCGGATGTCTCTCAATGTCTCAGCCTGATCCCCTGCCATCTTTGTATAACCTGCGGGCCTGAATAAACAGATCCAGATACTCGCCGGTCCTGTAATCGGGAAAGGTGTATGGCAGGAATTGATAATTATTTCCGGAATACATCAGGGTCACTTCCCCGTAAATACCGCTCTTGAGATAGATTCTGTGGGAAAAGTCTTTTGTTGATGCAAGGACAAGTTTGGCAGAATCCATATATCCCGGGTCAAGGTTTATCCTTCTGCCTCCCTGTTCGTTTGGGTATTCCTTTTCCAGTTCAATGGTCTTTAATTTTATATCTGCTATTGAACCGGGGTGGATGAATGTTTTAAAGAAGATAAACTTCCGTTTCAATCCCTGCCCCATTTCTTCTGCATAGTAGTGTGTGTGCTCCCATGGCCAGAGGGGACTTTCGAGATCCACAGGGCCGAAGATAGTGCAGAGCCTTTTGGCGAGCTGCTCAAAGAGGGGAATATCCCGGGAAAGCATGCCGATAAAGAGTTTGACAGTGTGCGGTTCAGTTATTATGCCCATATACTAATGTAACAGAAAACCTGCATTATGGCGCTCCGGGAGAGGGAGCTTTCCCGCAGAGGGAATCCCTAGTCTTCCCCTTCTTTGTCCTTGTAATTCCACTTTCTCACCAAAACACGTATAAACCCATAGGTAAGAATGAGAGCTGCACATGCAAAGAGTATCTGGTAAAGATGATCGCTTATAAATGAGAACCAGCTCACGTGTCTCCTGAGAGATTCTTTCCATCTCGTTTCAAGCTCATGTAATGAAATTCCCGCCCCTGCCCGGAGGGCAGCGTCAATTTCAAACCCCTCGCTTAAGTAATTCAAGATGAGCAATATCCTGGTAAATCCGAATTGACTGATTAAATATTCTGCAATACTCCGGCTTTCTTCATAGGCAAGCAGAAGTGACCGGCTTTCAGAGGGAAATGCCCTTTCCAGTTCTTTGAGAGGAAGTAATGTATCTGAAAGCGTCGCCTGCCTGAGCAGATTTTTATTGCTTCCAATGATTATTTCAGCTATTCCATCGCTTACCCATTGTGAAAGCCCCTCATTTAACCACTTTGGCATTCTGCCTCCCTGGACATAATCGCTCAAAAAGAGGTGGCATAGTTCGTGTTTCAGTGTCACTTTTAATGTGAACGGGTACGTCTTCATCTTTGAATTGTCGATGATTATACGGTTATCCTTAGATATTGCCATAGCAACAATTGACCTGTTGCCAGCAATTCTTTGAAAATCTCTGCTGTCTTTAATGAGCACTACAGTTGGTGTAAATCCCAACTCAGTATTAAAAGTTTCTTCCAGTTCCTGCTTTATGACAGGAAAAAGTCTCATGACTTCCTGAGCTACTTTCCTCAATGGCTGTTCATAATGCACGTGAATTGCTTCACTTTTTATGATATTGAATTCCGTGGCATGCAGGTTATTTGCAACTATGATAAAGATAACGGTCATATATATGAGGGCTTTTTTATCCGGCATTTTAAGAATCACATCCAGAAGCAATATCAAAAATCAATTAAATATATTGTAACCGGAAACAAAAAAAGTGGTGGACAGGTTTCGGGACACAGGGAATTAACCGGGCCGGCATACCTTCACGCAGAGGCCGCAGATGTATTGCCCTACATTATGCGCCCTGGCAAAGTGTTTCAGTTTTTCAAGACAGGCCGGTTTGTTCCAGTCCCTGTGCGATTCTTTTATGGCGTGGACAGGACAGATCTCAATACATTTTTTACATTCAGCGCAATCCCTTTCAACAGGGGAACCGGTCTGAAGGGGCACGTCGGTCAAAATGGTCGCCAGTCTTATTTTTCCCCCGTATTGGGGATGTACAAGGAGGTTGTTTCTCCCTATCCATCCCATACCCGCACGCAGGGCCACCATTTTATGGGAGAGATGGGCTGTCTGTGCTTCCCAGTCAACAATCTGGCTTGCCGGAATTGGCATGGCATTGTATCCAGCGCTCTGAATCGCAATTGAAAGTTTTGCTGCCGTCTGATCAAGCAGCCAGTTCACCATCCGGTAATTATGCAGATAGTGGCGTGTGGGGCCGATAATGCATCCCTTCAGCACTGCTGCAGAAACAGGGGCACCAATGGAGATGCCATAGACAAGCCCTTCGGTCTGATCGGGCGGCAGGGCATCATAGTGGGGTCTCAGGTCTTCTGTCTGTGCAACGCCGAATGCAGGCACACCGGAGGTGTGCGCTATAGCCTCTAATTTTTCGTACATTGCACTATAACCACTTCTCAATCAGGG
>JBFKMY010000336.1:0-2987 GCA_041629615.1 Thermodesulfovibrionia bacterium
AAGGAAATTATTGTAGGTAAGGCGAATTTCAGGTGTGGGTCATCGGGGTCAGCCCCGGACATGGGACATCAGTTTATTGACAGCAATGTTGCTTTATGTATGATGAAACAAAGCAAAGATAATAACGGAAAATCAACAGAAACTTGACTGCAACAAATTTATTGATATAAGCGAACAATCGAGAATCTATGACTGTGCTCAAATCTGAAGATATATATCGGCAATCGACAAATTCTGGACATCTGAAAACTATGAGATAAGAAATCGTTGATTAACATCAGAAATTGAAGGCGGAAGCTATGCTGACTAAATTATTATTTACCAACCTATTTTTACAAGAACAAAAAAAGCCAAAAATCCTGCAGCGGTTATGAGACCTATAAATGACTGTGCTTCTTCAAATGCTTCCGGGATCATTGTTTCAGCGACCATAGACAATATCCCGCCTGCAGCCAGGGCAGTAATAAATGCAATTATTGTGTCAGGGAAACTGCCGAACACTGTATAACCGAGCATGCCTGCGATTCCTGTCAGTATTGTTATCCCACCCCAAACACCAAATATATACTGTGCGGAACGGCCTGATTTTTTCATGCCCGATGCACTTGCAAGACCTTCAGGTATATTCGCCAGGAAAAAACCTATCAAAACAGCCTTGCCGATGGAAACCCCTCCACCCAGGGCAATGCCTACAATAATAGCTTCGGGTATGTCATCAATGATTGAACCGATTGCAATAGCAAGTTCATTCCCTCCTTTTTTGTATTCGGGAAACTGCACAATGCAGTCCGAGCAGCGCTTTCTGTGCTTGGCCCCTCTACCGGAAAGGAGCCAGTTAGCAGCACTGAACAGTATCGCACCTGCAAGGAATCCTGTTATTGATGATGGTAATCCGCCATGGATATATGCTTCTTCAATCAGCTCAAATGCAAGAACAGAAATGAGGACGCCTCCGCCGAAACCCATTACAGAGGCAAGTAAACGATGCGGTAGATGAAAAAAGTAACTTATCGCGGCCCCTATAATCAGGCCGGAACCAACAACCAGACCCCAGAAAAATGCTTCTATCCAACCCGTCAATGTTTATCTCCGTCAGAGTTTCGGATACCGGTAATTATGATAATATGTCAGAAAAACTTCATTTGCAAGTGTATGCAGTCAGCAGACAATAAAGAATCTATTTAAGTATCCTGGAGCCGGGATGTTTTTTATACCAATTGCCCCAGGTGGTGTCTTCGGAGGAGATTTTCGGGAGCCATCGGTTAAAATATTTTCCCTGGATGCCTTTCAGTCCCTTTCGGTAGGGATACCAGAGGGTTTCCGTTTCCCTGTCATAGAGTACAAAGGTATTATCATATGTCCATCCTGAAGGAATAATAGTAAGAGTTTGTCCGTCTATCGTACGGCTGTACACAGCCGCCAGATCGGCCAGTGGTCAGTAGCCTACGGCAACCGGCTTATTTCCAAGAATGCTGTTGGATATCTCGTGGTGGCGCAAACGACTGACTGAATAAGCCCGGGAATCAGGACCATCTTCGATGCCGATAATGCGCATGTCCTCTGGAAGGTCAGGACTACTTTCGGTCAACCCTGAATCATCAAGCGGGGTAAAGGCATTTTTTCCGATGCCGTATTGAAACTTCTCAGGTATGAACCCCAGGGTTACCGCTTGCGTTACATCCCATTTATCACCTGTCCTGTCGTAAATATAGGTCTTTCCATCTACATGCTTGACATTGGAGAATGCGTCTCCGTCGATTTCGACACATCCGATCATAAGGAACAAGGAGATAAACAGAACTTTCCTTAACATGCTCATACCTCTAATGTTTAAGCACATCTTCCATCTTCTTTATAGACAACAGTCCCGGAAATCATGCAGCCAGCTTAAAGGCTCTGGTATGCTTTCACAATGTCCTGTACGGCTTTCCTTATTTCCCTCCTGGTAGTCTGCCTCCCGATACTCAACCGTACTGCAGAGAGGGCCTGTTGATCGCTGAGCCCCATGGCGGTAAGAACAGACGAGGGGGTGTGTCTGCCCTCATGGCATGCAGAGCCGGTAGAAGCGGCAATCGTATTTTTCGCCCTCTCAAGTAACGATGATCCAGGGACACGCGGGAATGAGACGTTTAATGTGTTTGGCAGGCGCTTTGTCCGGTGTCCATTCAGTTTGATAGCGGGGATTTCCCTGCGGAGTTCGTTATAAAAAAACTTTGTAAGCTCTCTCATGCTGCTTACACGTTTTCGCATTTCTTTTTTTGCAATTTCCGCTGCCTTTCCAAGTCCTGCAATTGAAGCCACATTTTCCGTTCCCGGCCGCAGGCCTCTTTCATGGGACGCCCCGAACAAAACCGGTTCCAGTTCAGTCCCGTTCTTTATATAAAGGGCACCGATGCCTTTAGGCCCGTAAAATTTATGGGAGACGACGGTTAAAAGATCTACATTCAGCCCTCTCACATTGAGCGGCACTTTCCCCACGGACTGGGCTGCATCGCAATGAAAAACAATTCCGCTGCGTTGTGCGATTTTCCCGATTTCAGCGATGGGCTGGATAGAGCCTGTTTCGTTATTTGAATGCATGACCGTTATTAAAATGGTATTTTTCTGTATGTGCCTTTTTAAAAGAGAAGGATCTGTAATACCATATTTATCGACCGGAAGATAGGTGACCTTAAACCCGAGGCCCTCTAAATAGTGAAGGGGCTTTGTGACTGAAGGATGTTCTATGCAGGAGGACACTATGTGGCCGGACCTGTACCGCTGGACGGTCCCGAGTATGGCAAGGTTGTTTGCCTCTGTGCCGCCCGAAGTGAAGAATATCTCATACGGATTTGCATGAATTAAATCTGCCACCTGTTTTCGGGCGTTCTCCACGGTCTTTCGCGCCCTTTGTCCATAGGGATGGGAACTTGAAGGGTTGCCGAAGTTATTCTTCAGGCATCTGACCATTGCGCGCACGACTTCGGGGGCAGGCGGGGTCGTGGCGT
>JBFKMY010000337.1:0-2980 GCA_041629615.1 Thermodesulfovibrionia bacterium
ACAAGGTCATAGGCGGTCTGCTCCATCTTAAGAATTGCCTCTTTGCCGCCGAGTGCGCCCTCAACGCTATATCCTTCTGCTTTGAGGACTATTTCACAGCTTCGTATAATTATAGGTTCATCGTCTACTACCAGGATTTTGACGTCATCTGCCATCAGAAGCCTCCCTTTACTATAAGCCAAAAGTCTGCGCGCCGGCGAGTCAACGACTTATCTGTTTATTTTTTTCTCTCATGCCGGCAAGGGAAAGACGTATTTATGAATTCCCTGTGGAAAGATAACCGTTGTGCGGCTATTCATTCCCGAGGGGGAACACCTTTGCCAGCCATAATAACCAGCCCTCTGAAAGGTGGTCTTTCAGCAGGGCGGCCATGACATCATTTGCCTTTGTGTTAATTTCCCTTAATTCCCCGTTCATGGGGGAACGTAATTCGCTCGCCTTGCCGCTGCTTGAGTAAATGTTGGCAAACGGCTGGCCTGCCTTGAGATTGTCTATATTCTTTATAAATTCAACATACATGAGATCGCCTGACAGAAGCCAGTATCTCAGATCACACCCTATCTCCCACATTCCCTCTTTGGCCGGCCTTGCCCAGGTGCCTTCTTTATAAAAAATAACAGGGTTTTCCCTGTCCCGCAGCGGAGAGACATAGTCCCTGAATTCATCGATGAAGGCCTGTCTGAGGATCCATCCCCTTGTATCAAAGACCTTTTTTGCAACATTAAGCATGAAATCAGGGGTAAAGGGTTTTTCAATATATTCTGCAGCGCCGAGTTTGGATGATTCCTTTGCGTCTTCAAGCGTCGGGTAACCCGTGATTATTACGACGTCTGTCTTGGGTTTAATGACCCGTGCTTCCTTGAGTACCTGAATGCCGCTTATATCGGGGAGACGGACATCAGAAATCAGGAGGTCAAAATCTTCCTTGGAGAGTTTGTTGAGGGCATCTTCACCTTTTTCGACGGTTGAAATACTGTAACCTTCAGCGCCAAGGATCCTCTTGCAGCTTAACGTTACAACCGGATCATCATCGAGAACTAAAATTCTCCCCTTTTCCATTAGGCCCCCTCCTGATTATTATTTCTTGCCATAGATGATTCCCTTTTATGAATTACGTTGCAAAAAAATATATCTTCCATACGCACTCAGGAATGTAAGCTATTCTATCATATTGTTTACTTGATTTAGCCATGCACTTATATCGTCTTTAATAATTCTTATTACCTCCGGAGCGTTTATGGGGACTCCGTCCAGCTCTTTCTTTATGTATGCAGTATCGAGGACATAGGTTTTTTCATCTTTTATATGTTCGAAGATGAAATCAATGTCCGGACTCCCTGCAATGAGGACGATCAATGTTTTTTCAATGTCGCCAAGGGGTTTTCTGTCTATGTGATCATGCTGAAAAGAGGCAGTGATCGTTGATCCCTTCCCTTTTGCCGTTGACACCTGAATGTCTCCTCTGCATTCTCTTGCTGCCTGGGCCAGCAGCGGTATCCCCAGCCCGACTTTTCTTGTTGTCCGGGTGGTATGAAAAGGGTCGCAGGCATGTTTGAACATTTCCGGGTCCATGCCCCGGCCATTATCGCTGATCTCAAGGACGAGCAGGTTTTTCCTCATGTCTTCAACGATCTTTATGTTGATCCTGTCCGCTCCTGCAGTTATCGAGTTTTCAGCAATGTCCAGTATATGTAAAGATAAATCTTCCATTCTCCTTTTCTTCACTGCAAGACGGTGGTCAGGGCGGGACAGATGGTTACTTCCATTCCACGCTTCTCCCACCGATGCTGCGCATGGCCAGGGCCATCTCCTCCACGGTCGGTTGTTTCATGATAAAAATTGTTGTTCTTTTGCCTATGTCATCTATTTGATGCGCGTCCGAAGATGATATCCATGCATAGGAATTATAAACCATAAACAATTCTTCAGCCCGCTCCCTCTCTATCCGGGAGGAAATCTCCAGGGCATCGAATTTAAGGTCTCCGGGGATAAAGCCAAGCTGCGAGAGGATGCTGTAAACATCTTTGTCTATATGTGAAGCTACCGCAAGACCTCCAAGGGCATGAACGGTTTTTACAATTTCATGGGCAGTTAACTGTGAAGCTGCAATAAGCAGGCGTTTATTAAAAAAGAGCACTTCGTCCTTTTCATTAACAACCACCTGCTCCCCGAACCGTTTCTCATCATTTTCACCGGGAAGGAGGTATGCATAAACCCTGTCCTGAAGTTTCATCACACTTTCTGCATCATTGAACAGGGCCAGGATATGGGCTTCTTCAGAGGATGCTACCTCCATTCCTGCAAGCACGGTCAGGCCGCTCTTCCCAGCTGCCCTTTGAGCTGCAATGACATTTTCCGCTGAATTATGATCAGTGATGGCAATTATGTCCAGACCGGTTTCAGATGCGGTTTTTACTATTGCCGACGGGGACATTTCCAGTTCTCCGCAGGGAGAAAGGCAGGTGTGTATGTGGAGGTCGGCTGTGAATTTTTTTAGCATTTACATGAAAAGACGCTGCCAGGAAATGCCCAACTGGATGATCTATATTTTTGTAATACAGATGTCATAATCGTAAAATATACAGTAAAAAAAAGGATAATACAAGGAAAGTGTCTGTTAAAGTCGTAACCATTCAGTGAAGGGTGGCAGAGAAGAAGGATTACGCGGGAAGATAAAAAAACATTGCCGGTTCACTGTTTTTTCTGTTAGAATGTTTCCGGACTTATAAAGTAATTTCTCGTCATTTTGTGCTTATTCGGGCTATCGATTCAATTGAAATACAGTGCAAAGCGTTCTTTATGTGAAAAAAGGAGATTTTAATACGTGATGGCGCAGGTAAGCATACCGGAAGGCCTCAAATGGAATTGTTCTTCCGGACGGCTGCTTGTTCGTATGAAAGATGGTGCAACAGCCGGACCGGACCTGCGTGATCGTCTGAACTATTCTTTTAGGTGCAGCCGACGACCAGACCTTACCGAA
>JBFKMY010000338.1:0-2977 GCA_041629615.1 Thermodesulfovibrionia bacterium
CCGCTGCTTCTTTTGCTTCACCGGCCTGAAAGGCAAAAACAAGACCTATAACGACTATTAACCAGATACTTGATTTTGACTTTATCATTATTCACACCTCCTGTATTTGTTCAACTCATACTGTTTTTTTATATATCACAAACTAATCCGGATTGCAAGCAACAGTCTGAAGTGGTGTTGCCCGGAATCTGACCCTTTTGAAGAGTAACCCATTTACGTTATGTAGTATCCTCATCTTTTGTGAATTAATCCTCTCCTTTTATCACAGATAAAGATGCGGACCTTTCCCACAGGGTATTGAAAACATCCTGTTTACGACATGCCTGCGAGACGTTCAAGTTAATGATGGCCAGTGGCAGTATCAATTTGACAGGGTAAATGTAATTGAGTGCATGGCTATCCCTAATATACGCGTGTCATCATTAACTCCAAACTCTGAAGGCGATGCAGCGTCGGGTGTCATGAAGGTGATGATCATAGTATCAGGGTCAGTCAAAAGGCTTTCACGTATTATGAGTGACATCTTGCGGGTTTCAGGTCTCATAATCCAGGTCCCTGCTTTCTGGCCGTTTATGAGGATATGCACCGTCTGTTCAGGAACTGCGGAACATAAAAAGGCCATTACGTCTGCCTTCAGAGTAATTCGTGACTGCGGAAGCTCAGCAACAGGGATGCGGAGCGATGCGCTCTTTCCTGTACTCCATGTCAGTCCGTCTTCTGGTGCGGCCCAGCCATTCAACTGATACTTCCCGGCATTCCCCGTCAGACCAAAATGGATCAGGAGCTCCCACTGAAATTTCCTCGTCCGATTACCAACAACTGTATACAAGTCATTTGTCTTCTTCTCGTACTTTTGAGCATGGTAATTTATCTTTACATCTTCAAAGCCCAATACCCCGATCATGCGGGTAATGATTGCCGGAGGCAGGTCCCACCAGGTGTCTTTGGGTTCTATTGTGCGGTAGTCAGGCAGAAACTTTATATCTGAGCCCGAGAAATTACTTTTCCGGCCCCTCAGAAGTTCGCTGATGACAGTCTTTTCTTTTGCAAATCTAAGCCCTCTTTCCAGGGCCCTGAACGGGTCTCTTAAATGAAGCAGCATGGAACCGAATGTCACAATATCAAATAACCCTATCGTATTTTTAATATTATATACATCACCATAAATTACCCTGGCATTGGATTTGAGGAGTCTGTGGCAAAACCAGAATGCATTATTCAGCTTTTTTAAAATTTTTCTTCTCTCTAAAGCTATGCTCCTGTAATTATATTGCGCAAATGGAACTATGTCCCATTCAAAATCTTCAGACAGGTCAAAAGCGACAACCTCGGCTCCCCTTTTCTCCATCTCAAAACAGAGAAAACCGTTTGCTGTCCCGATCTCTAATACCCGCTTTCCCTTAAAATTAACATTGCCAAGATATTCATCTACCCCTTTTCGCAAATCCCAGCTTCCTTCAATTGTCCCGTATTCAGGCAAGTCAATTGTATGATAAAAGTAGCACGTGTTGATATCATCGACTACTCTTGGAGTTTCATAAATGGACACATCTTCCTTAAGCTCAGGTTTTTCTTCCGTCGGCATTCTTTTTCCCTTTCTGATATTAAATGTTTACCCTGTCTCTATCCTGGCATTTAGCCGCTTCCTGATATAATAAAACAAGACATCAATTTGATGGAATGAATGTCATTGAGCGCATAGCTATCCCTAATACCCGCTTGTCACCGCTGATTCCAAACTGTGAAGGCGAGGCAGCGTCAGGTGTCATAAAAGTGATAACCATTTTATCAGGGTCAGTTAAAAGGCTTTCCTTTATTAAGAGTTTCTGCTCGGAGGTTCCGGGAGTAATAATCCAGCTGCCTGCTTTCTGGCCATTCACAAGAACATGCACAGCTTGCTCAGGGAGCGCATCGTAATGCAAAAAGGCGATTAATGTTGCCTTCAAAGTTAGTTGTGATTGTGGATGCTCCACAAAAGGGATGGTGAGTGATGCGCGCTTTCCCGTACTCCATGTTTTTCCGTCTTCCGGTAAGCTCCAGCCATTTGACTGATACGCCTCCGCATTCCCCGTAAATCCAAAATTGATCGCAGACCCCCATTGATAATTCCTGGTAAGTGACGGTCTGGATGTTGATAGACTATTGTATCCCTTCCATGACTGGTGACTATATACACTGCCCGTTACTGCGAATTTATTGATAAATATTCTTTGCCTGTTTGTATCAGGATCTATATCAAATACAGAACTCCCCTGATACTGATTTTCAATTCCGGCAATTTTCATTACTGTTGCCGGGATGTCAGTACTCATTGTATGTGTGTCAGAAACCGCTAAAGGCCCTTTGCTGTGCGGAGGCTTAATTGCGAGCAGGGCAAGGGATTTTCCTATATGTTCATCGGAAATAACACTCTTATTCCCGTTTTCCGGAGCGATGTCTATCATTTTAGCGCTGAAAGCAGCGCCGGTGTCGGCCTGAAGAATAATCAAGGAAGAATCATATATGCCATGGGCCCTCAGCTTCTCTATGAATTGAATGAACATACGAAGGACGCAGTAAGCTTCTATTTTATAATTGCCCCTGGTTGCTTTTCTTATCACACTGTCGCATTCGCAATGTTCATTTGTCACATACGGGGGGTGCGGTGGGAGTAAGTGAATAAAATGATATGCAGGCCGGGCAATTTTGACCTGCACGTTGTCAATGTAGTCCTGGAAAAAATCCTTATAATAGAAATATCCCAGCCTGTTCCCCGTCATAAACGGCCGGATTGTCCAGTTTTGTTCGTTATACAATCTCTTTTTAAGAAAATGAGGTACGTGCCTGAACAATATCAGATCCATCAGGACAGCTGCCTCGTTGATCTTTTGTTCCCTCTTTGATGCACCGTATGATCCGGGGACCCTGTAATACCGTGTATAATTTTTAACCGGCAGAGAAATGCCCGGCACAAGATTCACATCAAATCCTTTGTTAA
>JBFKMY010000339.1:0-2951 GCA_041629615.1 Thermodesulfovibrionia bacterium
AAAGGACAGCTGGTGACCATGACATATCCGCAGATTGGTAATTATGGCGTAAATGAAGAGGACATTGAGTCTGCGGGAGGAATTAAGGCCGAGGGTTTTATTGTGAAAGAAGCATGCGATATTCCGAGCAGCTGGCGTTCCGTATCAGACATATCATCATATTTAAGGAAACATAGCATTATCGGTATAGAGGGAATAGATACAAGGGCCTTGACCACGCACCTAAGAAACCATGGAGCGCAGATGGGAATACTATCCTCACAGGATATGGACCCGGTGAGTCTTCACAGGAAAGTGACTGCTCACCCCGGAATCTCAGCATTCGATCTTGTGAAAGAGGTGACTACCGCAGACATGTATCATTGGGAAAAAGGGACGTGGAAATGGCGGTCGGCAGACATTCAGCATTCGGAATCCATCAATCCGAACGATAAAGAACCCGGCAGCGCGAAAGAACATGCCGCGGTCAGCATGCCACAGTTGCCGACGAAAACAGTGGTGGTATACGATTTTGGTGTAAAACTGAACATCCTGAGGAACCTTTATGATGCCAATTTCCACATTACTGTTGTTCCCGTGGGAACGCCGGCAGAGGCGGTGCTTGAGCGGAACCCTGATGGGATTCTGCTCAGCAATGGTCCGGGAGATCCAGAGACTGTTGCGTATGCGGTCGAAAACACAAAAAAACTGATAGGAAAAAAGCCGCTGTTTGGCATCTGCCTCGGACATCAGATCCTTGGGCTCGCTTTAGGAGGGGCAACCTATAAGCTTACATTCGGTCATCACGGTGGTAATCATCCGGTCAAGGATGTATTGACCGGGGCGGTTGAAATAACATCACAGAATCATAATTATTGTGTTGATATAAAGAGCCTCAACGGGCAGGTGAAATTGACCCACCGGAACTTGTACGATGGGACTGAAGAAGGCATGCAGCACGTTGATCTGCCCATATTTTCTGTTCAGCATCATCCAGAGGCAGGGCCGGGACCGCATGATTCTACGCATCTTTTTACGAGATTTCGTGATGTGATAGAAGGCAGTACTTTGTGACAGGAAATTCCAGCCAGCGGTACAGCATACAGGTTACGCAGGAAGAACTGATTTTCAGAACCGCCTACTTCACAGCTGAACGGGGCAGTGTCCTGCATAGTGACATTTATAACAGGGAACTGACTTCTGTACTTGCCTCAATGGTGACAGCGGGATGTGCGTATGTGTTGCTCCATTCAGGCTTAGAGAAATCTGTGGCAGCGTATGTTGTAAGTGCTATTATTTTTGTTTGTTCTTTTCCCCTGTTCCGAACGTATATTTTTAAAGGCAGATATATTGAGGTCATTTTCAGCCGCAGCGCGGAAATTGCCGTTATACTCTCTGCGGGTCTTATGAACAGGAAACGGGAAATACTTCCGTTGAAGAATATTACAGGCATATCGGTTGAGACGAAGAAGGCAGACATTGAAAATCCGGATGGCGTGGCATTTGTGGAAAAAATATCAGCCCAGCATGGGATGTCGATCCCGGGATTCGCAGAAGAAACACGTTTATTTCTGATGAAATTAAACCTGTCTGATAATTCCGACAGACTGATCTACAGTGATGCTTCAGCGGAACGTACCGAGAAGGTGCGAATGATCATCAGCTCCTATTTGAACAGGTAATATTCTTTATGTAAGGATCACATGCCGAAAAGAAACGACATACAAAAGATACTGATTATTGGCTCAGGACCGATCGTGATAGGACAGGCCTGCGAATTTGACTATTCAGGCACCCAGGCCTGTAAGGCCCTGCGTGACGAAGGCTATACGGTGATACTCGTAAACTCAAACCCTGCGACAATCATGACGGATCCGGAAACTGCTGATGTGACCTATGTTGAACCATTGACAGAAGCAATTCTTGAAATGATTATCGAGAAGGAACGGCCCGATGCGGTTCTGCCGACCATGGGGGGGCAAACAGCTTTGAATCTTGCAATACGGCTTGCCGAAAATGGTGTGTTAGAGAAGTATAATCTTGAGCTGATAGGCGCGCAATTCAATGCGATAAAGAAGGCAGAGGACAGAGAATCATTTAAGAATGCAATGGAAAAGATAGGGCTCGAAGTGCCGAAAAGCGCTGCTGTGATGAGTCTCAATGAAGGTCTGGTAGCGATAGAACAGATTGGCTTCCCGGTTATTTTGAGGCCGGCCTTTACGCTCGGAGGAACCGGAGGAGGTGTTGCCTATAATATTGAGGAATATACAGCCCTTCTTGAAAAAGGATTAAAACTCAGCCCTGTACAGCAAATTCTCATTGAGGAATCAGTCATTGGATGGAAGGAATATGAGCTCGAGGTAATGCGGGACAAAAAGGATAACGTTGTCATTGTATGCTCAATAGAAAATTTTGATCCCATGGGTATCCATACCGGTGATTCTATTACTGTTGCGCCTGCACAGACACTTACTGATAAGGAATATCAGCGCATGCGCGACGCGGCAATAGCGATTATCCGTGAAATTGGTGTTGATACCGGTGGTTCAAATATTCAGTTCGCGCTCGATCCGATTACCGGGCGCATGGTGGTCATAGAGATGAATCCCCGGGTATCGAGAAGTTCTGCGCTTGCTTCAAAGGCAACGGGATTCCCAATAGCGAAAATCGCAGCAAAACTTGCTGTAGGTCTAACGCTGGATGAGATCAGAAATGACATCACAAGGGAGACTCCTGCGTCATTTGAACCAGCCATTGATTATGTGGTAACGAAATTTCCACGTTTTGCGTTCGAAAAGTTTCCCGAGGCTGAACCGTTGCTGACCATACAGATGAAATCTGTTGGAGAAGTGATGTCTATTGGAAGGACGTTCAAGGAGTCACTTCAAAAGGCATTGAGAAGTCTCGAAATTGACTGCTATGGACTGGAAATTATCAGTAATGATCCTGAAACTATTACAAAGCAGCTTAAA
>JBFKMY010000340.1:0-2949 GCA_041629615.1 Thermodesulfovibrionia bacterium
AATCCTTGACCTCTTGATCCCTTGACTTTCCGGTTCTCTACATGAACACATGACTTCCTTTCAGGATCAGGGTAACACCGAAAAATGCGAATATAATAACAACAAAGCCGACGATCGAGAGAATGGCTGCCTTCTTTCCGCGCCATCCGATCGTGAGCCTGAGATGCAGCACCAATGCATAGATAAGCCAGGTAATCAGCGACCACACCTCTTTGGGGTCCCATCGCCAGTAGGTCCCCCAGGCAGAATTTGCCCATATGACGCCGGTAATCATGGCAAACGTTAAAAGGGGAAACCCGAGCGTAATGAGATGATAGTTGATCTCATCGAGCACCTGAAGACTGGGCAGCTTCAGGAACAGCCCTCCGAGTTTTTTTGATTTAACGTAGCGTTCCTGCAATAAATACATGATGCCTATACCGCAGGCCATGGCAAAAGCAGCGTCTCCCAGAAAGGCGAGGATCACGTGGATACCGAACCAGTAACTCTGCAGCACCGGGCTTAAGGCCTTGATTTCCCTTGGGAAAATAGACGCGGAGAACATCAGGACAAAAACGATCGGCAGAATGAAAGAGCTTAACAGCCCCAGCTTATATCGGACTTCGTGAAAAAAGAAGAGCACAAGAACACACCAGGAAAAAAAGGAAGTTGCCTCGTGCATGTTTGTAATCGGGATATGACCGCCTTCGACGTATCTGACAATGATATTAGCGGTATGGAACAGAAATCCTGCCAGTGCAAGATAGAGTGCAAGCCGGGATGTCTTCTTTTTGCCCCGGAAGATCTCTACAATACCTGCTATTGTGGCAATAAAATAAAAGGTGAGGGCCAGCTCAAAAAGAAGGACATTTAGTTCAATCTGCAATATAGTTACTCCTTATATAAAGAGAAAAGCATTTTAACATAGTTTTACTCAATGTGGGAAACGTCCTGATTTCTTCTCGGAACATCATGAAATGTTCTTGAGCGAAAGGTTCCTAGATATTATCCCTTAATATATTTTTTGGCATATGCAAGGAATTTGTCAATTTCTCCCTGTTTTTTTATCAAATCGATCCTGAATCTCTGTGCGCCTGAAGCAAGGGACGATGGCGTTGTTTTATTCTCTTCTGTATTGATAATGATAATGTCTGCCTTTTTGCTTATTTCAACAGCCGCAGGTTTTATATCTCCGTCTTCTCCGATGATAAATACTATCAGGTCCGGATTAAGGTAATGTGCAGGACTGTTCCCTTCAACCACAACTCCCTCAAGACCGCCCATTTTGCTCATTGCAATATTCAAGGCATTTTCCAGGTCAGGGCCGCTGCTTTTTACCCATACGACCTTCTCGGCTCCAGACTGAGACATAATGGCCGTGTCCTTGTTTTTCTGTAAAATGATGTCCGGCTCATCCGTGACCGATGCGAAGAGGGGTGTTCTTGTATATTTAATTGCCCCGAAGCCTTTCAGATGATTAAGCAATATCGAACATAACGTTGTCTTGCCCACATTGCTGTGTGCACCGGTTACCGATATTATTGTGAAGGGCATAAATACAGGATACAGGATGACGATTGCAAGATACAAGACAGCGGCATATATCAAAAGGGAGTATGTTATAATTTCTTACGTTAATCCGGGGACACGGTTTAAGACCACTATATATCTGAGACGTGAGAGGACATGTTTGTATTTGCAGCTTCCTTTATATCCGGCATCATTGTATACAATTTCCGGCCCTATTTCCCTCTATCGCTGACGGCTGTTGTCATCTTGTCGATTATCATTTGTGTTGTTGGGGGGTACAGCAGATCAGAGTTGTCAGATGTCCCTTCCGTCAAGGGGAACACAGGGAAGACCGCGAAAAGGCATGTCTTTATCATTGCGGTGTTTGTATTCGGTTTCATTTACAGCTCTGCAAGGCAAACAGCACTGCCGGACATTACATTGCCGGACGGGGATCTTGCTGTTGAAGGGATAATAACAGACGTGCCCGAACTGTCGGGAGAGAAACTCCGCTTCACGATTGATGAGGCTGTTGTTAACAGCGTAAAGGTGCCGGGGAAGATCCGCCTGGTTATTTTAAAGGAATCATTTGGGGGCAGCTTTCATGAAAACATGCCTGGCCCGGGCGCTGCAATCACCTCCATTGCCAGACTGAGAAAGCCGGGTCTTCTGCGCAATACAGGACTCTTTTCACAGGATTTAAGACGGGAAGGGATAGCGGCCGTCGGATACGTAAAGCAGTTGCGGTTTATTAACAGAGGACACGGACTGCTGGTACAGGTCGGCAAAAAAAGGCAGCAAATCGGAAACATAATAGACAACAGCCTCTCTCCGGAGAATGCGTCATTTCACAAGGCGATTATTCCAGGCCTCAAGGCCGGTATCGGCCAGGACATGAGAGATGCCTTCAGCGCAACGGGCCTTGCGCATATTCTCAGCATCTCCGGCACCCACTTTGGACTGCTTGCCTTTCTGTTCTTTACTATTTCCAGATCGCTTATCAGGTGCCTGCCGAGTACATACCTCACAAGGATGACGTTATACATAACACCATCTCAGATAGCAGTCCTCATAACACTGCCGGTCCTGGTTCTCTACGCAGCGCTTTCCGGATTCAGCACCCCCACAATACGGTCTTTCATCATGGTATCCATTTATATGCTCGCAGTGTTTCTCGGGAGAAAAGACCAGTGGCTGAATTCCCTGTCAATTGCCGCTGTCATTGTTCTGCTCTGGAACCCGGACGCACTTTTTGAACTTTCCTTTCTGCTTTCGTTTGCCGCGGTCCTTTCAATCGGCTCTGTGCTGGAGAAGAGAGGAGAGAACATGAACCATACCCTGTATCCTTCAGGAACACTCTATCCTGATACTGCCGTGAAATGGGGGAGAGCGGCAATGATAAAGGCAGTGGAGAAAGTGAAGACTGGCATGCTTATCACTGTCGCTGCTGTATTGGGAACA
>JBFKMY010000341.1:0-2947 GCA_041629615.1 Thermodesulfovibrionia bacterium
CCGATGGCAGACAGGTTAGCATCCATATCCAGTCTTGTCCATAATAAAGATTATAACGGTGCCTTAGCGGTCTTAGAAAAAGAAATTACAGGTCAGCCAGAGCATCCTGCGCTTAATGCATGGTATGGAACGGTCCTCGTGAAATCAGATAAACCGGAAGAGGCATTACCCTATCTGGAAAAAGCGGTCGCATTATCTCCCCGGGATCCTGACTACCATAATAGTCTGGGGTACTGCCTGTTCTATCTGGACAGGACTGACAGCGCTGTTCGTGCTTTCAATAAAGTCCTCTCTCTTGAACCAGGACATATTGACGCCCTTTCAGGTCTTGGCATAATATATGCAAAGCAGGGCGATAAAGACAAAGCCATGGATATTTACAGCAAGCTTAAGCCCCTCGACGAGCCAAGCGCAAATAAACTCCTGAAACTGCTTGAATGACTGCCTTTATGAGCAGCCCCGATGAATGACATTTCCGGAATACAGCAACCGGATCATTCTCTCAGAAGTTTATCAAAAGCCTCATCGCGAAAGGACGCTAAGCGCCCTCCTGTCTCTCTTCCCTGTCCTCTGTCCGTTTCAAATGCATTATTGCGGACAGAAGGGAGTTCTACGGGCTGCGAAACTTCAGATCGAGAATGGATAAAGGGTATGTTAACAGTATCCTTAACAAGGGGAATGGCAAGTACAAGGAGTATGATGCCGATCAGGGCTACGGGGACATAGGCCCACTTTTTATTAAAGCTCCCTTTTCCGGGAACAGGCGCATGGTCCGCAGTAACCAGATCACTCTCTGCTTCATCTGCTTCTGTCATTGCTTCCCGTTCGCTGTCATCGGTAAGAGCGGGTTCATCCTCTTTTATATCCTCAGTTTCCGCCGAGTCTGACTCTTCCCCGCCGGCGGTTGTCAGAATCTCTTCGGGAAGGTCTATACGCCCGGCTCCGCTCTCCTCTGTCTCTTCAGGAGACGCTGTCTTCTCTTCCGCCGGCTCCTCGTCCCCGATGTCCAGCGGTACGTCCATCTGTATTTCACTCCCGCTGTCTTCCGCTCCCTCAACGTCCAGGTCATAGACAGGGGCAGCCTGTTTGTCCTCTTCATCGTGTTCCGTCTCGACTGTCTCCTCCTCGATAGCTTCTGACAGTATCTCCTCGGGAAGGTCCATACGCTCAGCTCCGTTCCCCGCTGTCAATTCAGGAGCTTCCGGGCTCTCAATCCCCCGGGGCTCCGCAGGGGGAGAAGATGTTTTTGCTGCTACGGTCACTATCTCTTCATCTTTCACGATGAGCGTTTTATTGTATGCCCGTCGTTTCACAGAATCTGAGAGTATTTCATAGGCTTCAGTTGAGTATGAGGTAATCTTTAATAATTTTTCCTTGATATTATGAGAAGGAAATGAAAGATGCCTGTCAGGATGAAATTGCCTTGACAGGCGGAAATAGGCTTTCTCTATATGTTCCGTGGGGGCATTTTCCGCAACACCAAGGACCTCATAATATCCGCGCGTTTTACATTTATTGAAAAGCTCGTCCACCTTCTGCAAAAACTCCTGCGGTGATTCATCCTCTTTTTGTCCAAGTATCTCTTCGAGCGGCAGTTCTGCAGGGGCCTCATTCTCTCCTTTTACATGGATAAGACCTACACTCATGAGGGCGCTGATGGTCTTGAGGGCTTCAAAGTTCGAAGAGGGAGACAGGGACAATATTCTTGTCAAAGGATATAACCCATTAATATGGGAAAGAATTTTTTTGTCTGCAGTCTCAAGATTCAGGGCCTGGAATATCCGCACCGGATTATGAGACGGATTTAATATATCAGTAAGCGAAGGACACATCTGTCTTATGAGCATATAATTGTTAATTCTCTTTACTCCATGATATATGATGTCCGCAGCACTGATCTTCAGGGTTATCGCTTCCTCTGAAGAAAGCGGTTCTTCTTTAAATTCAAATTTCCCTTCTTCCAGTATAAAAAGGCTGATAATAATTTCTTCTATCTGATGTCGCACTTCCTGGAACAGTTCCTTTGGCGTCAAATAGCCGAGTTCAACGAGAATTTTCCCCAGTTTTTGTCCCGTTTTTCTCAGCAGATGCGATGCCTGCTCATATTCAGTGAGCGTGATTTTTCCCTTCTTCAAAAGGTGCTCTCCAAGACGATCGTCCTTATTATTTGAGGCAGAGAAGATCATGTCCCCCTTATCGATAAAAACCTTTTTGACCGTTGAAACACTTGTTATCTCAAGAATCCCTGTTTTCGCACTCCTGTTAAGACCGATGAGGATATCTGCAAGCCTGAAATCCCTCAGATTCCCGTTGAAGTTGTCAGTCCTCCTGATTCCCGCCTTGAGAGAATTTCCCGCTTTTATTACCCAGGCAGCCTCTCCCTTAAATGCCATGTCGTGATCAAAAACCCTGACATATACTTCCGTGCCCTGTACAAAGTCAGGTACATTTTCAATAACTACACCGATTCCGTCGGAGTAGTCACTAATGACCCCTTTCACAATCACATCATTCGCTGAGCCAGACGAAAACCTTATTTCACATTCAGACTGACTTGCGTAGCGCTTAAAATGTCTTTTGTCTTCTTCTCTTAACATGTCTTTCGCGATCCCTTTTTATATCTCTCAGGTTCAAAATAATCAAGTAACCCTTCGGCATTAATAATCAAAAGCTTCTTAACCCTGTCCCGGACTCCCTGCAAAATACCGTGACACATGAGCTGTTTTATTCCTTAGTTTACTATTTATACATTATTATCGGCGAATAAAATATTTTCTTTACCTGTTTTTTCAGGAATTATGAAAATATCACCCGGTTATAATGAGTCAAGAATAAATAGAGCAAAAAGCCCGAGCTCATCACGATCATTCCGGCGAGAGCAATGAAAGAGGAAAAATACCAAAGTGGTAAGATAATACAAAATGGTCCCTGCTTCCTGCCTTACCGG
>JBFKMY010000342.1:0-2940 GCA_041629615.1 Thermodesulfovibrionia bacterium
CCTCAGATAAAGCGATGGAAGTTCTTATGTTTCTTGTTGCTTCATGTTCATTGCCCATCCGGGCATAGGCAGAACCTCTGGCAAAAAAGGCAGCGCCGTGGTCTGGTTTGAGCTCAATGGTTTTATCAAAATCACCTATGGCATTTATAAAATCTTCCAGTGCCATAGAAGTTGTCCCGCGATAAAAATATGCACGTACATTATTTCCGTTCATGGTTATCACCGTTCCAAAATCATCGATGGCCTTATGAGCCTGTCCTGTTTTCAGATATGCCACCCCCCGGCTTAAATAAGCAATTTCCGTTCCTGTTCCTGCTTCCATTATTTCTGTGAAGGCCTTTATGCTTTCATGATACCTGCCCTCTAAAAAGTACTGTTGCGCAGCATGAAAGAGAGTCTGTGAATCCATAATGCCCTTCTGCGATAACGCTTGTACTTCAATCTCCTTATAAGGATCCCACGGTTCTCATCATTGCATGAATTTCTCTGCTCTTACCGCTTATGAAATCATAGGTCCGCACACCGGCATTAAACATGATCTATATCATATCTCGTGGAATTGTGAGCTGCAGGATTTGAGTGCCTGCGTTCTGTTTCTTTATAATAACGGTATAATGCCTAAACAAAAAATGAGGAATAAAAAAAGTGCAAAAAAGAAAACTTCGGATGACACATCTTCGGCTGTCTGTTTTAACAGGGACTGCAAATTGAGAAAACAAAAGAAATGCACGGGATTCGAAGGGTGTCCGGGTTATCAGGGAAAGTAAGGACTAAAACCAGAAACGGTACAGGACCAGCCAGAGCAGGCATCCGGAGAATGACAATATTTTTTCCGCCGGGGACAGCCGGCCCGACGTAATTACGGCGTAAAGACTGAGCGGTGATGTGAGAAAGCAGGCAGTAATAAACACCCATTTCGGAATACGTTCCTTGTGGGAAGGAGCGGTAAAGGATGAGCACAAGGGACATTCAATCTCTCCTTCAAGCCGCTGACCGCAACGTGCACATCGGGTTATTCCAAGTATGTCGTCACGCTCATCCTGATTCATGATTTACTACTGTTGCATACAGTCATGGTTCACCGTAACTTTACTCTTACAATGTATTTAAAAAAGAAATAATATCGGCTATTTCTTCATCAGTCAAATGTCCGAAAGAAGGCATTCTGTTCAGGGGTTCCTTTAATTGACGAATTATGTTTTCAGGTGTTGCGAGGCGGTTACTGGCCGGCAATCGTTTATTTTTTAAAATGTCCTTGAGACCCGGGCCCGGCGCTGTCTCTGTACTGGCGGTATCGTGACAGAAACGGCACTGAAGATCAAAGATGGACCTTCCCCTTTCAATGCTTTCAGGGCCTGATGTTATTGCATGTTCAGGGGATTTATCTCCCTGATAAACCGTTTTTGTGTCTTTCCTTCCCCTGATTTCAAACATGGCATAGAGCGCAATGAGTGCTGATAAAGCAATACATATTGACAACAGCGATTTCATGCGGGAAACTGCCATGCCTGTCTCGAGCCTCTTATCAAACTATTAAGAGAGTTTGGATAGCTTGTCATGATTTGATGATATAATTAGGCACATGAGATACCTATACTTTACCATTTTTCTGGTATCAGGCTCTGCCCTTATGTTTGAGGTCTCTCTCACGAGAATTTTTTCAATCTCCCTCTGGTATCATTTTGCCTTTATGGTCATAAGTATCGCAATGCTCGGTATCGGCTCTGCGGGAACTCTCTTTGCTCTTTGCTGCAAAGGTATGAAGCAACCCGGAGAGATCACGGGAAATGGTCCTGTTCACATCCGGACCATTCGCAGAAAAATCTGTGCAGAACCGCCTTTATCCCTGTATGCAGCACTTTCAGGCATATCAGTGCTCCTCTGCTATATCCTCTCAAATTACATCCCCTTTGATCCCGTTAAATTATCATGGGAGAAAGAACAGTTTCTCTTTCTGGCGTTATATTGTCTTGTGCTCAGCGTCCCCTTTTTTTTCACCGGTCTTCTGTTTGTGTCCGCTTTTTCTCTCTATAGCGAGAAGTCAATGTCCGTGTACAGCTCTGACCTTCTTGGCGCCGGGGCTGGATCGCTGGCTGTGGTTTATCTTCTGGACAATACCGGTCCGGAATATGCCGCATTGACGGCATCAACGTTGTCCCTTATCGGGGCATTCATAGCCGGCAAAAAGAATATACGAATACTTTCACTGCTGTGTCTGATCGGGATTCTCCTGATAGGCCTCTTTCATCCGGCGTTTATACGTGTCAAAATCTCTCCTTTTAAAAACCTTCCCCTTGCCCTGCAATATCCCGATTCCCGGCATCTGAAGACCTATCATAGTTCCTATTCGCGAATTGACACATTCAGGAGTCCGGCAGTACGATTTGCACCGGGACTGAGCCTCAAATACCTTGAGCCATTGCCGGACCAGATCGGGTTTGCTGTTGATGGCAACAGTATCAATGTTATTACAGAAGCCGGTGACAGATCAAAATTACGGTTTCTTGAATTCCTCCCATCATCTCTCGTATATGAGTTAAGGAAGGGCTCGCATGTTGCTGTGTTAGACCCCAAGGGAGGACTTAATGCGCTGATTGCAAAACATTACGGTTCAACACGCATTCAGATTGTGGAAAGCAATGCGATGATGGCAAGGATCATAAGAGATGAATTCAGTGAATTTACAGGAGGCGTTTTTGACCGGAATACGCTCCATGGTTACGGCCGGAATACCTCGCTCCCGACCACCCTTGATCATCATTTGTTTGTGCTTCTTAAGTTCCTTCTCCTTCTTTTTGGCCACGGCCTTGCGGATGGTATCGGCGTCGCCTGGCGCATAGCCGGCCATGTCGGCCGCGATACGGATGATCTGCTCTTGGTACACTAAAATGCCGTAGGTCTCTTCCAGGATGGGCTTGAGATCAGGATGATGATAGTCCA
>JBFKMY010000343.1:0-2934 GCA_041629615.1 Thermodesulfovibrionia bacterium
ATTAATCGTTTATCACATCAGATACCGGCTGTCCGCCTGCCCTCAATAATTTTTTTCAGGAAACCATTAGACGTGTCCTTCGTATATGTCTGTATTGTAGGCTTCCCTTAATTTAATAGCAAGGAATATCAAATTATAAAAAAATATAATTATTAAATTAAACGGCCTCTGATTTGACAGAGTTTCCTGATATACTTTGACAGAAAGGAAAGGAGAACATAATGGCAGATCCCAAAGATATGTGGCAGTGTCAGACAGTAAATTGCGGATATATATACAATCCTGATAAAGGTGACCGAAAAGGCAAGGTTCCTGCGGGGACAAAATTTGAAGACCTTCCGGAGGATTGGAAATGCCCTGTCTGCGGGGCCGGGAAACATCTCTTTAAACCCCTTGCATAAGCCCTGTAACTGGTATGTTTCGGAAGATATCTGAAGCATGCCAGTTGCAACATCAATGAATAGTAAATGTGTCTCAATGAAACGGTAATCGCCTGCGCAAAGGGAGTTCAAAAGTAATACATTTTCCCGGATGATAGAGTCATTCCGGAAATTTACCCTTCCCCTTGATCTTAAATAACAACTGTTGTAAAGTATTCTATGCATAGGGTTGTTGTTATAATTCCGTCACGATATAACGCGACCCGTTTCCCCGGAAAACCCCTTGCCCTGCTTAAAGGAAAACCCATCATTCAGCATGTTTATGATCAGGCGGTGTGTGCGCGTCTCATAGAGACCGTCCTCGTTGCAACCGATGATCAGCGGATATATGATACCGTACTGAATTTCGGAGGAAAGGCTGTGATGACCGCGGAAAGCCATGAAAGCGGTACAGACAGAATAGCCGAAGCAGTTGCCGGTATCGAATGCGATTATGTAATAAACGTCCAGGGGGATGAGCCCTTTATCAGGCCGGATATGATTGATGATGTGGTCGATCTTCTGTGCAATGATGATCAGGTATCGATAAGTACACTGGCCAGGAAAGTAACGGACATGCAGGAGATTCTCTCCCCTCATGTTGTGAAAGTCGTCATTGACGATAACGGTTTTGCCCTCTATTTTTCTCGGGCCCCCATACCCTATCACAGGGAGGAATGGAATTTCCGTGGCATGGAGCAGGGAACGACGCCGGGGCGCCCCTCCACGGAGACCCCGTCGGGAAACAATGACGGAACAGTGGCCCGGAAACTGCGGACGTCGAATGATGAAGAGCATGAATATTATTGCTTTAAACATATAGGAATTTACGGATACCGGAAAGACGCACTTATCAATTTTTCATCCTTGAAACAGTGCAGGCTGGAAAAAATCGAAAAGCTTGAGCAATTGAGGGCGCTTAATGCCGGGATGAAAATCAAGGTAAAGGAAACCAGATTCGATACCTTTGGCATTGATACAAAAGAAGATTTAAGAAAGGCTGAGGAATGGCAAAATATATCTTTGTAACAGGCGGAGTGTTGTCTTCCCTTGGCAAGGGAATAGCCGCGTCTGCTGTCGGGGCGCTTCTTGAAGCGCGGGGACTCAGGGTGACTATCCAAAAACTGGACCCCTACATTAATGTAGACCCGGGTACGCTGAGTCCCTTCCAGCACGGGGAGGTATTTGTTACGGACGACGGTGCTGAGACCGATCTGGACCTCGGCCACTATGAGCGGTTTACATCAACACGCATGTCCCAGAAGAATAATTTTACTACCGGAAGAATTTACTATAATGTACTGCTCAAGGAGCGGAGGGGGGATTATCTCGGTGAGACAGTACAGGTCGTTCCCCATATAACGGATGAGATAAAAAATTCCGTAAAGGCCGTTTCAGATGAATATGATATTGTCATTGTTGAAATAGGCGGCACGATCGGTGACATTGAAAGCCTCCCCTTTCTGGAGGCAATAAGGCAGTTCAGGTATGATGTGGGCAGGGAAAATGTTCTCTATATTCACCTGACCCTTGTTCCGTTTATCAGTACAGCCGGCGAACTCAAATCAAAGCCGACCCAGCACAGCGTCAGGGAGCTCCGGGCGATCGGTATTCAGGCGGATATTCTGATATGCCGGACAGACCGGCCCCTTTCGCAATCGGTAAAGAAAAAAATCGCCCTGCACTGTAATCTTGATATTGACTCCGTTATCGCTGCCGTTGATGTGGAGTCTATCTACGAAGTCCCGCTCGTCCTCCATGAGGAAGGCATTGACAGTCTGGTGGTAAGAAAACTGTCTTTGCCGCACAAAGAACCTGATCTTTCGATGTGGTCAGGAGTTATTAAGAAAGTCAAGAAGCCCCAGAATACGGTCACCATAGCAATCGTGGGAAAGTATGTCGGACTGAAAGATTCATACAAGAGCCTGAATGAATCTCTGATCCACGGCGGCATAGCGAATAATGTGAAGGTAATCATCCAGTGGGTAGACGCTGAAGACATCGATAAATCGGGTGCAGAGAGGTATCTTGATGAAGTTGAAGGGATTCTTGTTCCCGGCGGCTTCGGAGAGAGGGGCATTGAAGGGAAGGTGGAAGCTGTACGGTATGCACGGGTGAAAAAGATCCCCTATCTGGGCATATGTCTCGGTATGCAGTGCGCAGTCATAGAATTTGCCCGCAATGTGTGCAAGTTGAATGATGCCAACAGCTCTGAATTCGATAAGGACTCACCCCATCCGGTAATCTATCTTATTGAAGAATGGTATGATTTCAGGAACCGGACAGTACAGCGAAGAGACCTGAATTCCGATAAGGGCGGTACCATGAGACTGGGTGCATACCCCTGCACACTTGAAGAAGACACAAATGCCTTCAGGGCCTACGGGGTCAAAGAGATCAGTGAACGCCACAGACATAGATATGAATTTAATAACAGCTATAAGGAAGTGCTCGAAGAAAAGGGGCTCATCATAAGCGGTATGAGTCCGGATAAACAACTGGTGGAAATAATCGA
>JBFKMY010000344.1:0-2923 GCA_041629615.1 Thermodesulfovibrionia bacterium
CGCACCCCAAAGGCAATCCATCCCTTTTTAGATGAGAGTCTCTGCGTTCTCGGTTCAAAATAGGTCCCGACTTTTTTCCCGCTCAACAGACTGAAAAGCAGTCCGCCTTTTTTGCCGCTCATTATGACGACAGGGATCCCGTGATCAGTAGCCTGTTTCGCTGCAAGCAGTTTTGAATACATGCCGCCTGTTCCTACTGCACTGCCTTTCCCCCCGGAGAGTTTCACGATTTCAGGAGTGATTTTATCGACCCTTCTTATGATCTTTGCATTTTTCTCTTTGGGGTCCTTTGAATAGAGCCCTTCAACATCGGATAGTATGACAAGCATGTCCGCCTCAATAAGTCCTGCGGTGAGAGCAGCCAGCATATCATTGTCACCAAACTTGATCTCATCGACAGCGACAGGATCATTTTCGTTAATCAGAGGAATGACGTTATAGGCTAACAGAGTAGAGAGTGTATTTTTTGCATTGATATACCTGAGGCGGTTTGATATATCGTCTCTTGTCAGTAGGACCTGTGCAACCTTCTTTTTAAAATGGCCAAAACTCTGCTCATAGGCCCACATAAGGCTTGATTGTCCAATGGCTGCGGCTGCCTGTTTGAGTTTTATGTCTTCCGGTTTCTTTTTCAGTCCAAGTTTTTTAAGACCGGCAGCAACGGCCCCTGAAGAGACAATGACGACCTGATGTCCCTGGTCCAGAACGTTTGAAATATCTTTTGCAAGCGCACGGAGTCTCCTCGTATTAAGTCCGAGTTCCGCAGATGCAAGGATATTGCTCCCTATTTTTACTACCAGTCGTTTCATCGGCAAATATGAGGATCCGGTGCCAGCTGATTTCTGCTGAAATCAGCTGTTTTTTTTATGCTCCTCTACTGATATGGCTAAATAGTCTATTAACTCTCTCAGTCCCTGTCCTGTAACAGAACACAACGGGAAAAAATCATACTGTCTATCTTTACAATATTGAGCAAGAGTGTCAAGTCTTTGCCCGTCGCCTTTTATATCAAGCTTGGTCCCTGCCACTGCCTGGTGTTTTTTCATGAGATCAGGGCTGAAGAGGGAAAGCTCCTTGTTGATTTTTTCAAAATTATCCGAAGGGTCTCCGGCGGCCATGGCTGAAATATCGACAAGATGAAGGAGGACTGATGTCCTTTCAATATGCCGCAGGAACTGGAATCCGAGTCCTGTACCGGCATGTGCTCCCTCAATCAGCCCCGGTATATCTGCGATGACAAAACTTTTATACTCTCCGTACTTAACGACCCCCAGACTGGGAACAAGGGTCGTAAAAGGATAATCTGCGATCCTGGGTCTCGCTGACGATAAAGCGCTGATAAGCGTGGACTTGCCCGCATTAGGAAGCCCTATTAATCCTACGTCTGCAAGGAGTTTCAATTCCAGGGACAACGTTATTTCCTCTCCGGCTTCACCCGGCTGGGCAAACCTCGGGGCCTGTTGCGTTGCGCTTTTAAAATGTGCGTTGCCGAGGCCTCCTCTGCCGCCCTTTGCAGCGGTGTACTCCTGATCATGACCGGTGAGATCACTGAGGATTTCATTTGTTTCAAAATCCTTGATAAGGGTACCGAGAGGTACGGGGATGACAAGGTCTTTCCCGTTTTTCCCGTGCATGTCCCTGCCCTTGCCATGGTGCCCTTTTTCAGCTTTGTATGACCGCTGATATTTAATATCAAGAAGGGTGTTCATATTTCGCGTGGCCTTGAAAATAATGTGCCCGCCCCTTCCTCCATCTCCGCCATCAGGACCTCCCTTTGGAATAAATTTCTCCCTTCGGAAGCTGACACAGCCTTTGCCGCCGTCCCCTGCCTTTATAGTTACCTTGACCTGGTCTATAAATTTCATTGTCTAATAATACATGAAGCGAAATACAGGATGTGAAATGATCTTTGCTCTATATGACACAAAAAAGGCGGGTTTCACACCCGCCCTGTAATGATTCTTTTAATAAGCAAGAGACCGCTTATGCTGTCTGCTCTGCAGGATAAACACTTATCTGCTGTTTTTCTTTGCCTTTACGCTCAAATTTCACAATGCCACTGATCATGGCAAACAGTGTGTCATCACTTCCTTTGCCGACATTAAATCCCGGATGAAATTTGGTACCCCTTTGCCTGACAAGGATATTGCCGGCCTTTACCGCCTGCCCGCCGTACCTCTTGACCCCGAGGCGCTTTGACTCACTGTCCCTTCCGTTCCTCGTGCTTCCAACACCTTTTTTATGAGCCATTATTATCCTCCACGACTATTAATTTGCCTGAATATTTTTAATTTTGACTGTTGTAAATTGCTGCCTGTGACCCCTGAGTTTCCTGTAGCCTTTTCGGGGTTTCTGTTTGAATACAAGGATTTTTTTTGCCTTGCCGTTTTTGACTATCTCAGCGGTTACTTTAGCAGACTCCAGAAAAGGACTCCCGTAGGATACAGTGTCGCCGTCGGAGATCATCAGGACATTTTCAAACGTGAAAGGGCCCTGGCCATCAATGTTTTCAATAGTGAGATTATCACCTTCAGATACCCTGTATTGTTTTCCACCAGTTTCTATAATTGCGTACATGAAAAAAGCCTCCATCTGTCTGAAATAGACATCTTTTTTACCATATATTCGGGTATAATGTCAATATTCTTACCTGTGAGGAAACGAGGGGGATTAAATTAAGAATCAGAGGAATGTATACTATGTCAATGATGTATGATGATAAAAAACTGGTCCTTTTTGATATTGATGGTACATTAATAAGTGCCGGAGGTGCCGGAACACGGTCACTGAATCTGGCATTTCATTCGCTCTTCAGTATAACCGATGCCTTTCGACACATCTCTATGGCCGGGAAAACTGATCCGCAAATTATCAGGGAAGGACTAAAGCTGCATGACTTGCCCCATAGGGACGGGAATGTTGA
>JBFKMY010000345.1:0-2902 GCA_041629615.1 Thermodesulfovibrionia bacterium
TGATATTTTTCCGGTGGCAAGGACAATTATCGTACTCCCTTCACCTTCACTTGCCTGTGAATGGAGTAAATGCCTGAGATGCACTATCGGGATAATATTCCCCCTCAGGTTTGTTACCCCTTTTATATAGGCAGGCAGGTGGGGCAGGGCGGTCACGGCAGGCATACTCATGATTTCCCGGACCTTTAAAATAGGAATCATATATTCACTGGAGCCGATGTTAAATCCTATAAACTGGTGCATGGCGTCCTCCCAGGATGATAGTATGTTCCCATTATCCCCACCTTATTTATGTTAGTTTTTAAACAAATCATAGTAATAAAAAGCATCACAGAATTATTGCCCTGCCTCACCCTTTTACTATTCCCAGAAGATTTCTTGATATGCCGGTGACATCAAGGATAAACACAACTTTCCCGTCACCGGTTATGGTTGCTCCCAGTACATTTGAAGCTGTAGCGTCTATTCCGTCAAGGGTTTTAATAACAACCTCTTCCTGGCCGATGAGTCTGTCAACAGCGATACAGAACCGTTTATCGCCCAGGGCAATAACGACCAGGTATTTGTGATCAGTATCATTTTTGTCATTTCCGTTTGACCCGTTTCCAAGAAGGCTGTTTAATTCAAAGAGGGGGCAGACCCTGTCCCGTATGACGATTACATCCTGGCCTGTAATATTATCAATATCCTGCTTTGAAACCTTCAGGGTCTCCTCTATAGGGGATAGAGGTATTGCGTATTTTGCACCTGAAACCTCGACCATTAATGCCTGAATGATTGCAAGGGTCAACGGGATGCATATCCTGAATGTCGTTCCTGCATCTTTTTCTGTTGATATCTCAACAAATCCGTTGAGAAGTGATATATTTGTCTGAACAACATCCATCCCGACGCCACGGCCGCTTAATTCTGTGGCAACGCTTTTCGTAGAGAATCCCGGTAAAAATATAATTTCAGTGGCAGCATCGTCCGACATCTTTCCTGCCTCTTCCTCTGTAAGGAGGCCTTTTTCCACAGCCTTTTTCTTGAGCCTTTCTACATCCATCCCTTTGCCGTCATCAGAAATTTCAATGACAATCTGGTTCCCCTTCTGAAATATGTTTATTACAACCCTTCCTTTTGGGGGCTTTCCTTTGGCTATGCGCTCTTCCGTTGACTCAAGGCCATGGTCGATGGAATTTCGTAATATATGTGTCAGGGGGTCGCCTATGTGTTCGATCACTGATTTGTCGACCTCGGTGCCCTCCCCGTAAATTATCAGTTCAACATCTTTATTGACGGAAGATGACACATCCCTTACAAGCCGTGGAAATTTTGAAAGGACTTTCTTTATCGGCTGCATACGGATTTTCATTACCGCACGCTGCATTTCCGAAGTTACCCTGTCGAGGAACGACACGGCCTCCATCAGTGTCTCAGTCTGGAAGTCATGTGCATACCTCTGGTCAAACCAGTTGGATATATTCATGAGTCTGTTTCTTACAAGGACCACTTCTCCTGCGAGATCCATGACCTTGTCTATTCTCTTCACATCCACCCTCAAGGTCTGCGATTTCTCCCTCGGTTTCTGAGGGGATGACGATGAGGGCTGTACAGATTCCTTTGATGTTTGCTCTTCAGGAGGAGCCAGTATTTTTTCATCGCCCCTTTTCGCATCATTAGCAGGTACAGGTTGTTTTCCTGTATCATGGGGAGGGGTATCAATTCCCTTGTCCTCTGACATGGCATTGCTCAGGGCAGACCCTAATTCGCCCACCAGCAGAGAAACATCCTCTTCAACGCCATCTCTGTCTTTGAGATGCATAAGGAGAGTTCGGAGCGTATCAATGGCCTTAAGAATTACATTCATTAACTCCCTTGACAGGGGAATTTCCCCGTCCCTGATTTTTTTCATTATGTTTTCCGATGAGTGGGCCACATCCACAATAGATTGTAAACCAAGAAACCCCGCTGCCCCTTTGATAGTGTGCATGGACCTGAATATATCGTTAAGCAGTTCAGTGTCTTCACCCTTCTGCTCAAGTTCAACAAACAGCGGTTCTATCCGGTCAAGCGATTCTTCTGCTTCTGTGATAAACTCGGATATTATTTCTGCCATTTCATCGTTCATATTCTCATCTCCATATGATTGGATGAAAGCAGCTACTGCTGTGCCTGAAGTTTCTCAAGTACCTTGTCCATCTTTTCCTTGAGGACTTCCCCGGTAAAGGGTTTTACTATATAGTTATTGACCCCTGCCTGTATGGCGGTAACCACTTTATCCTTTTCAGCTTCGGCAGTAACCATGAGAATCGGGATGTCCTTCAGCTCCGGATCGCTCCGCACCTTTTTTAAAAAATCAAGACCGTCCATATTAGGCATATTCCAGTCGCTTACAACAAAATCAAACCCTCCGGTCTTTAACTTTGAATATGCCTGCGCCCCGTCTTCAGCCTCATCAATCTCTGTATATCCGATCTGTCTGAGAAGATTTTTCACGATTCTTCTCATTGTTGAAAAATCATCAACTACAAGTATTTTCATGTTTAAATTAGCCATGTTGCTGTCGACCTCCTGTTGTGAATATCTGTTTTATAATGTCCTTTATATTATGAGCGAGGGTGTCTCCTGATACAGGTTTTACAAGATACCCGTTTGCTCCGATGCTGTAGGCTTCCTCTCTCTCCGTATCGTCGTTCTCGGTGGTAACCATTAATATCGGTATTTCGGACAGGGACGGATCAGAACGGACGGTTTTAATTAATTCCATCCCGTCCATGAAAGGCATGTTGAGGTCTGTCATGACAAGATTGACGCTGTGTGCCCCGAGTTTCTCAATGGCATCGAGGCCGTTTTCGGCAAACACTACTGAATATCCCCTTGATTTCAGATAATGTCCCATTAGTTTTCTTGTAGTCTGGCA
>JBFKMY010000346.1:0-2894 GCA_041629615.1 Thermodesulfovibrionia bacterium
GCCTGGCAGATGATCCGGTCAGTGAATATTTCCAGTCCCACCACATGGAATATCCTGCAGATGTCGCCGGGGTTGTATTGATGGGTGTCCGTTATGCCGGAATCGACAGGGATGAATTGCTCGAACCCGGTGCGAGAGATTTTGTCGGTGAAGGAATTTTCTTCATTAAAACCTATTTTGAAAAAGCAGATATACCGTCGCTCATTCCGGGAGTAAGTGCGGTCATCGTAAAAAGGCCTGTTCTGTACAGGGATGAATCCGGAGAAATAGGGCTCATGGTAACAGTAGAGGGGTTCGGTTCCGGGAACCCTGAAGGAAAGACCGGGCTTCAGGTCACGTGGGCAGGAAAAGAGAGGCGCTTCTGGAAAGTCGAGAACTTTGCATATTTTAACCGCAGTGATTTTTATGCATGGAAGTTTGGCGGCTGGGTGTATGAATGACATGAGGGAACACGCTTGTTCATGGTTCACTCAACGGCCTGCACGATGCCATATCCGGAAATCGCCCCCAGAAGGTCCCAGGCGAGGTCTTTCCAGCTCCATCCGGTCTGTCCGTATCTCATGTCGAATGCTTCTTTGCCTGCACCTAAAGAGAGCGTGAGCCCGAGGGAGAAATAAAGCAGTTCCTCACTTCTTTTTCCCTCATTTCTTCCGATCGCCGTTGCAGTGCCTGCGATTGCAGCTGATATAAGGAAATGTCCGGCCTTGTCCTCACCGAACCAGGAATCATGCTGCACTGAAGGAGATGCGCATCCCGGCAAAATAAGCGTTATCAGTAACAGTAATAGTATGTACGGTTTCATGGTTGTCCGCATAATTATGTGATTTAAATAACTTTAAAAAGTACTGTAATAATGATACTATTCATGAGATGGAGAGAAGGCGGTCGAAGCGAATACATGTTCGTATGGATGCAGAGATAATTTCCGGGGATGCGAACTATTCCGGTATTGTTGAGAATATTTCTGAACATGGTCTTTGTCTTGAAACTGATTCAAAAGATTTACTGGGCAAAGATACACGATTTAATCCCGGAACCGAGTTCCGCGTAAAATTCAAAATTCAGTCAGGAGAACAGATAAGGCTGCATTGCAAAGTGACATGGTCTTATTCAGCAGCACCGCAGGGGTTGAAGAGAAAAATCGGAATGGAAATAATATTTCCGCCTCCTGCGTATGTAGATTTCTACAGGAATGTTACGTAATCATATGAGTTCCTCTCCCTATTCGTCCCTGCTGTTGATATCTTCCGGTCCTTTCCAGTTTTTTAAAAGTCTGTGCAAGGTTACAATTATTTCATTTAAATTGTCATTTGCCAGTGCAAGCTCCTTATATGATTTCCGCGCGTATCTTTGTGCCATATAGACAAAGATGTGGACGAGGATGCCGAACATGAATAAAATGATCAGAAAAATACCGGCCCCCATCATGCCAATGCCCCCGATTAATGAAACCAAATTACTTTCCATAATGACCTCCGTCCATGCTTTATTCTCTGATTATTATGTATGCAGTAAGGCATGTCAAGATAAAAAAACCTTCTCATGAAGAGTTGCCGCTTTTCTGATAATGTTTTCCAGAGGGGCAGCGCCTGTCTCATTTTCAAAGACCGGTGATGGCCTGAAATGCTGTGCTGATAACTTTTCGGGTTCAACACATTCAATTTCAGGAGGACCGACGCCGAGGTTGATCAATAACTTCTTTAAGAGACTGTGATATGCTGCCGGTATGCAGACAGTCCCGGAATATCCCCTTTGTATGGCCCATGCCAGATTGACGACCTCATGACGACCCCTTGGCGGAAGCCAGACAACTTTTGGACATATATTGTTCTGTGTGAGTACGGCAACATGTTTGACCTGCTCCGATGGATAGGTAAGAAGCATGTGTTCATGGGATATCATAACTCTTGCATGATTATAAAAAACCGATGCATCCAGACTTGAGTTGACTTTGACATTTTCATTCACTCTTTTAACGATCCTTCTTTGCGTCTTTTCTGTTCCGGGGAAGACAATGGTTTTTACACGGCTTTTTTTCCATAAAGAGAGAATGGCAGCATTGACAAGAGCGGGATCACCGCCGCTGCCTGATAATTTTATGAAACAAATTTTTGGTTCATCAAGTGCCCGTTGAAAGGGCGCATCAGTTGTTTGTGTTCCTTTGAATGCATGAATGGGATCAACCGGTATGATTAAATGAACATTCTTAAGATTGAGTATTTCTTTGTATAAATGGAACGCTTCCCTGTTCCAGACCAGGTGAATTATTTCTTTCTGTCTGTCCGAGAGATTGCTGTCACTGCTATATTTGCCGCTTACATCAGATGAGGCCACGATTGTAGAGATATCACCAGCAGTTCCTGCAGACGCTTCTGCCATCATACTTTGGGACGTGATAAAGCATTTTGCGTGAGGGTGATTTTCGTATGCTTTTTTGAACGCCCGTCTTAACTCCCACTGTAGAGGGCGCACCAAGAATGAAGATCTTCTGGTGTCACTATTCAGTGCATATTCCATGGTGCGTCCTGTGCTCATGGACATTCTGACATGAAAATCTCTCCCAAGCCATACGAGAGGGCTGTTCGGGTAAAAACCAGTGCCTGGTATGCCTGCTTCTGAAAGGACGGAAAGTATCGCCCTGCTATCGACAATATTCCCCTCGCCAATTAAGGGTGCCCCTGAAAGAACAAGATGATTTATAGTTGATTTTTCTATCATGTTATTTATTATCTGCTCCTATCGGACATATAATCAAACATCAAGAGTGGAGTATGAATTCAGTGATCTGAGACAGTAAGTCAGATTGAGTTTTCCGTTGCATTGTGTATGCATTTTATAAAAAGTATTAACATCAAGAAAATGATTAAGCATTCTGTACAGGAATGTACAAATCC
>JBFKMY010000347.1:0-2893 GCA_041629615.1 Thermodesulfovibrionia bacterium
GTCATGACGTTCATCGTGTCTTTGCCCCTCTTAAAACATTTTGACAAAAGCACCTATAAGATGCAGTTTGTGGAAAAGAGTGAATGGATCCCGTCGTGGGGGATACAGTATTTTATGGGAATTGACGGGATCAGCATCCTGTTTCTCTTTCTCACGACCATCCTCTCTGTTCTCTGTGTGCTCGTATCATGGAAGTCTGTTGAAAATAAAGTCAAGGAATTTCACATAGCCATCCTGACGCTGGAAGCGGGAATGTTGGGCGTATTTATGGCCCTGGATTTTTTCCTCTTCTACATCTTCTGGGAAGCCATGCTGATCCCCATGTTTTTGTTAATAGGAGTGTGGGGCGGCCAGAACAGGGTGTACGCTGCGATCAAGTTCTTTCTCTATACCCTGGTGGGAAGTGTGCTCATGCTGGTCGGTATTGTCGTATTGTATTTTACCGGAGGCCGGACTCTTGATATCCTGGCCCTCAGCAGCATGCAGTTTCCCTTTCAGCTCCAGGTCTGGCTGTTCCTTGCATTTTTTGCTGCCTTTTCCGTAAAGGTCCCGATGTTCCCTGTGCACACGTGGCTTCCCGATGCCCATACAGAGGCGCCTACTGCGGGCAGTGTAATCCTGGCGGGAGTACTGATCAAGATGGGGGCCTATGGTTTTTTACGGTTCTCCATGCCGATGCTGCCTGATGCGACACTGTTCTTTGCCGGACCGGTACTGGTACTTTCCATTATTGCCATCATCTACGGCGCGCTCGTATGTTTTGCCCAGAAGGATTTCAAGCGTCTGATCGCCTACTCCAGTGTCAGTCATATGGGATTTGTCACGCTCGGTCTTTTTGCCCTCAATACGCAGGGGGTCGAGGGAGGGATACTTCAGATGTTAAACCACGGTATTATAACGGGCGCGATGTTTTTGATGATAGGGATTATTTATGAGAGGACGCACACGAGGGTCATTGCCGATTACGGCGGCTTTGCCAGACTTGTTCCGTGGTTTGCGGGCTTTTTTATAATACTGACCTTTGCCTCTGTCGGCCTGCCGGGCACGAACGGGTTTATCGGCGAATTCCTGATAATACTGGGCGCATTCAAGGCACAGAAAATATTCGGAGTGCTTGCGGCCACGGGTATCATCCTTGGAGCAGGCTACATGCTCTGGCTCTATCAAAGGATCTTTTTTCAGGATGCAAACCCTGACTATGAAGCCTCGGGGCACCACCCGGTGTGGGATTTGAGCGTGAGAGAGGTCATTACATTACTCCCGTTACTGGTCTTTGTTTTCTGGATAGGCTTTTATCCCAATACCTTTCTGGACTATATCCATGCATCAGTTGAGCACCTGATCGAGCAGATGAACGTGACTGCTGTTGCCGGCAATGAAAACATGATAGCGAAATACATAGCGGAGATCTTCTTATGGAAATGGAAACTACGATAACTCTGCTTGATATCAGGCCCTTCGTTCCTGAGATGACGTTAATATGTATCGGTCTCATACTGATGCTGCTCGACCTTATTGTAAAAAAGAAAGATATTGTTGCTGTTGTCGGGATTGTCGGCACGCTTGTTGCCCTCTACGGTACGTATAAACTGTACGGGTTCTATGAGCCCCAGCGTGCCTTTGCCGGAATGTTTGTGCTTGATGGATACGCCAACTTTTTCAAGCTGATATTTTATCTCAATGTTATCCTCACAATATGTATTTCAATGAAATACATGGCAGTAGAAAAGGCGTCATTTGGTGAATATTATGCACTTTTGATGTTTGCAACTACGGGAATGATGATTATGGCTTCAGCGGGAGATCTCATAATTCTGTATCTCGGGCTGGAACTGATGGCGCTTTCTACCTATATCCTTGCGGGACTTATCAGACAACAGCCGCGCTCAAACGAGGCCGCCCTGAAATACCTGTTCCTCGGGGCCTTTTCATCGGCATTCCTTCTCTATGGAATTTCCCTCACCTACGGCCTAACGGGAACAACAAATCTCAAGGAAATTGCCGTTGCATTGCAGATGTTGAATATTGAGGGCAGTCCTGTCCTGTATCTTGGCCTGATATTTATTATTGTTGCATTCGGGTTTAAAATTGCCCTTGTGCCCTTTCACATGTGGGCGCCTGACGTATATGAGGGGGCGCCAACATCCATTACTGCCTTTATGTCCGTTGGTCCGAAGGCCGCTGGTTTTGCAGTGCTGGGCAGGGTATTATTTGACGCCTTTGCGGGAATGCACGTACAGTGGGTGAGCATTCTCATCCCGATGGCTGTCCTTACGATGGCTGTGGGCAGTATTATTGCCCTCGCACAGACGAACATAAAACGCATGCTCGCCTACAGTTCCATAGCCCATGCAGGGTACATGCTGCTCGGGATTGTTGCGGGCACCCACGAAGGCCTCCTGAGCACGGTCAATTATTTAATGATTTATTTATTTATGAATATCGGTGCCTTTGCAATTGTGATACTTCTCAGAAGTGAAGGATTTCAGGGCGAAAATATTGAGGACTATATGGGGCTTTCAAAGAAGCATCCCCTTGCCTCGGCATTGATGCTTATATTCATGTTTTCCCTTGCAGGAATCCCTCCCACAGCAGGGTTTGTTGGAAAGTTCTATGTATTTCTGGAATTGATTAATTCCGGATATACCCCGCTGGCGATTATAGCTGTTGTATTCAGCGCCATCTCCGCATTCTTTTATTTACGGATTGTTATGTACATGTACATGAAAGATCCAAAGACAGAGGTGATCATTACCAGCTCACCTGCCATGAGTGTAGCGCTCACCGTTACAGCGATGATGGTCCTTATCTTCGGCGTTTTCCCGTCATTACTGCTTAACCTGGTCAGATATTCAATTCTGGGGTAATTTACATTTAAAGCCATCAGCTATCA
>JBFKMY010000348.1:0-2871 GCA_041629615.1 Thermodesulfovibrionia bacterium
CCGGTTTTCATGTGATATAACATATGACAGTGGAAGAACCAGTCTTTCTCTTCATTTGCATAAAACTCGATGACTCTTTCTCCCATTGGCGGCACATCAAAGGTATGCTTAAGCGGTGAATAATCACCGTGCTTGTTTACTACCCTGAAGAAGTGCCCGTGCAGATGCATGGGATGATGCATCATGGTTTTGTTCACCATGATAAACCGGACGTTTTCCCCTTTACTTATTTTTATTACATCAGCTTCATTGAGAGTTTTACCATTTATTGACCACACATAGCGCTCCATGTCACCGGTCAGTTCCAGACGAACCTCCCGAACGGGCAGGTCTTTTTTCAGGGCTGTGGATGATAGTGATTTCAGTTTATCGTAAGGGGCCTGGGGGCGTGTGTTCATCGGCATTGCCATTTTACCTTTATGTTTCATCATGTCTTTCATTCCTCCGCCCGATTCGTGCCCCATCTCTGTCATACTTCCTCCTGATTCATGTCCCATGTCTGTCATACTTTCGCCTGATTTGACATGGCCGCTGCCGTGCATTTTATAAAGATCCGGCGCTGGAACAGCGGGCGCGGCAACCTGTTCTCCCTGTCCGATAAACAGAGATGTGTACCCCGAGCTGTCCTGAGAAGTTGCGCGGAATTCGTATGCCCTGTTGTCCGGCACTGTTATTAAAACATCATATGTCTCCGCCACAGCAATAAGAAAGCGGTCCATATGGAAGGGCTCCACATCTACGCCGTCGGCTGAGATCACCTTCATATGTCCTCCGGCAAATTGAAGATAGAAATAGGTGGAAGCCGAGGCGTTTATGATCCTCAGCCGCACGGTCTGTCCCGGTGCGGCATCAAGCAATGCTGACGGCTTCCCGTTAACCAGAAAACGGTCATATGCAATATCCGATATGTCCATGGGCGGCATTCGGGTCCATGACCGTTTAAGAACATCGGGCAGGGCATGAGCTTTTACTGCCCCGGCCAGGCTCTGGAGCGAACCCTTTTTCAGTGAGTAATATTCGCTCCCGCTTTTCAGTGTGCGGAGAACTTCATCGGGATTTTCGTCCGTCCAGTCTGAAAAAAAAACAACATGATCAACATCCGCTTTTACTGAGGGGGTCTCAGGTTCGATCACAATGGACCCGAATAGTCCCCTCTGTTCCTGAAGGCCGGTGTGGGAGTGGTACCAGTAGGTACCGCTATGTTTTATCGGGAATTCATAGGTGAACGTAGTGCCGGGCATGATCGGGGGAGTAGTCACGTAAGGGACACCGTCCTGAAGATTAGGCAGCAGAATTCCATGCCAGTGAACTGAAGTTTCAACATCCATCTCATTGCGGACATGGATTTTAGCAGTGTCGCCTTTTTTAAACCTGAGTATCGGACCGGGAATGGAATCATTAATGGTCATGGCTTTTACATCACGGCCCGTGAAATTCACACTTTGATAACGGATTACAAGGTTATACTCCCGAACCTCAGCGGATACTGTGCTGCTGAACAATATAATGAGAATAAAAAATATGCAGTACAATGTCTTCATAGAGATGACTCTGTGTGGCAATGATATCCTGTTTTGATAAAATTATACAGTATTAAAAGGTTTTATTGAATTCATAAGGATGAATCCAGTGGTCCCTGTTCAACAGGGAAAGCAAAACGGGAGACTTCCTACCAGAATCAGTATTTCAGGTTGATAGCCTGTTTCATTGATTTCCGCTTAAAATCAACATTTTTTGCAACGTCATAAGATACTCCATAATTCGCTCCTACCATCAGTTTATGCTATAAAAAGACAAAAAGCTGGGAAAGGCAGGAGAGCTTATAAGTTCACTGGATAAAGAATCCTCATAAAAGTGTGTTCCCTGCCTCCATGAACCATAATTGGTTGATTGGGCCATGCAGAGCCCTTGTCACATAGGAGCATTGGTGTTGGAGGTAAACCCTGCCTATTCTGAAGCAGTTGGAAGGAGGGATATGTATGGAGAATCTTTATGTAGGAATCGATATCTCGAAAGAATATTCAACAGCACAGGGAATAGATGTCAGAGGCAAAAAGTTATTTTATTTAGAAATGCCGATGGATTCACATGGTTTTTCTATGCTTCTGAAAGCTATCAGATTACAATCGAGGGAATTAGATGCGGTAACAGTGGCAATGGAATCAACGGCAAGTTATCACATCAATCTCTTGTCTTTTCTCACATCTCAGGGGATAAAAGTATTTGTTATCAATCCACTTCTTATCTCTAACTTTGTAAAGCTCTCCTTACGGAAGACAAAGACGGACAAGAAAGATGCATTGGCAATCGCGCGGTTTCTCCTGCAGCATAAAGATTCTTTTGAACAAATGCATGTGAGAAAAGACATCTCAGATATGAGGGACCTGGCAAGACAGCGGGAGGCTCTGGTGGTTCAGATGACGGCGGAAAAAGTGGGAATAATCAAAGAAGCAGCAAAAGGGTCTGTAGGAATAGCGAGTTTTACAAAAGAGATAGTGATACGGCAAAAGGCGTCTGTGTTGCTGCAGCTTGAGAAGCATCTTCAGGAAATAACGTCACTCCTTACGGAGCAGTGTGAGGCAATGATGCGTGAGGAGATGGAAATCCTGAAGTCTATTAAAGGGATAGGGGACAAAGTGGCAACGAACTTTCTCGTGGAGATGGGAGGTGATATTCACAACTTTAAGAATCACAGAAAGCTGATAGCCATGGCAGGAATTGACCCTGCTGTGTATCAGTCAGGGAAGTATGATGGTCGTGGAAGAATATCAAAGAGAGGCAATAGTCATCTGAGAAGGGTTATTTGGCTAATAGCAGAAAGGGTAGTTCAGTGTAATGAGTATTTCAGAACATATTATTTGAAAAGAAGAG
>JBFKMY010000349.1:0-2871 GCA_041629615.1 Thermodesulfovibrionia bacterium
AAGAGATATTAAAAACCGTTGGTCTCTGGGAGAAAAGAAGGCAGAGCGCAAAAACGCTTTCAGCTGGCGAAGGGCAGCGGTTGGCGATCGCGCGCGCTCTCGTGATTGACCCGGAAATCATATTTCTTGATGAACCGACGGCGTCATTAGACCCGGCGAATACCGCACTCATCGAAAATATCATAACAAAGCTTATAAGAGATGCGCATAAGACTGTTATCATGGCTACCCACAATATGTTTCAGGCCCAGCGGCTCTCTGACAGAATTATTTTCATGCATGAAGGCGAACTCTATGATGAAGGGCTGACAGGCGACTTTTTCGAACGACCAAAGAATGACATTGCATATCAGTTCTTGTCCGGAAAGCTCATATACTAAACAAAAAATTCCAGAATATATTTCAGCGAAACATATAACACAACAAGGCCAAGAATAAGTTTGATAGCTCTTTGAGGCATAAATTTCTGCAGCCGGGCTCCAAGGTATATCCCCATGAACCCTCCAAAGCCAAAAAGAATACCCAGCAGCCAGTCCGGGGATGTTTGTACACCTGTTTTAAGCGGCAGCAACGTATAAAAGATTATTCCGGCAATAGACGTCAGGAACGTACCGGTTAAGGCGGCACCGGCAACCGTATACACCGGAAGACGAAAGACAGTCACACAGAAAGGCGCTATGATCGCGCCGCCTCCTATCCCGTATATGCCACCGATAATTCCGACGAAAAAAGAGAGCAGGAACATGGGTACGGTGCGGAAAGTGAAGATCTCTCCCCAGAATTCATAGGTTACCCTTTGAAAGGAAAAAGATATGGTTTTGATAACTGCTTCAGACGGCAGGCCGGCTGCAACGCGTGAATTCCGGCTTTTCCTCAGGTGACTGGTCCTCTGCGCGAACTTTTTTCCCAGTTCATCTGTTTTCGATTCTTTATTGCGAAATCTCGAGATGACCTCAGACATCAGTCGGATTCCTATATACAGGAGCACACAGCCGACAAAAAATTTAAATGAACGGGTATCAGGCACATACTGTATACGAAGTACATAACCAATGAAAACTCCCGGAACCGTCCCAATCACAATGACCCAGGTGAGCGGCCAGGCCATCCTGCCTTCTTTTATAAAACGCAGAACACCACCGGGTATTGCTACAATGTTATAGAGAAAATTCGTCGCACTGACAGATGGTGTAGTGAAGTGCAAGACACTCATCTGGAAAGGGAGGAGCAGAAACGCACCGGACAGTCCCCCCATTGATGCGAAGAACGATATGACGAAGGCCACGAGCGGCGGAACAAATGCATACGTTTCGACGCCTGAAACAGGAAATACCATAGATAAGAAATCCATGTTAGATTATAAAATCATTCAGCATTATTTACACTATCTTTTCTTCGTTGGCTGTCTTACGACGGCGTGCGAATGGCGGTATGCATCAAGATTGCGACGAGAGCTTATCTTTGCCTTTCTGATGTGCCCTGTATTACAATATGATATTTCCCATCCGGATTAACCGGATTCTTCAGTATTCTCGAGGCATTTTTTGAACAGGTATTGCAATGGACATGACATTAACAGAGAAGATTTTCAGGGCGCACCTGAGGGATGAGCCGTTTCCAGGTACGAAGGTTCTGGATCTGGATGCTGTTCTCTGTCATGAGATTACGACACCCATAGCAATCAATGACCTTGTTAAGAGGGGTAAGGACCGGGTGTTCGATCCGGCAAAGATAAAAGCGGTAATCGACCATGTCACCCCGGCGAAAGACTCAAAGACAGCAGAACAGGGCAAGATTTTGAGGGAATGGGCACGGAGACATAACATCAAAGACTTTTTTGATATCGGCCGTAATGGCATCTGTCATGCGCTCTTTCCTGAGAAGGGATTTATCCGTCCGGGTTATACGGTAATCATGGGGGACTCGCATACCTGCACCCATGGGGCCTTTGGCGCGTTTGCCGCCGGGGTGGGTACCACTGACCTTGAAGTCGGTATCCTGAAAGGGGTATGCGCATTTAGAGATCCGGCAACCATAAGGATAAATATCAGTGGAGTACTTCCGGACGGGGTGTACGCAAAGGATATCATCCTGAAAATAATTAAAACACTGACGGTCAAGGGAGCAACTGACTCGGTCATTGAGTTCCACGGTGATGTTGTACGGAACATGTCAATGGAGAGCAGGATGACACTCTGTAATATGGCGGTAGAGGCGGGAGGCACAACAGGGATCTGCATGCCCGATGAAGTGACCGTTGATTATCTCTGGGAGTTTATATCTCCAGATTTCAGGGACAGGGATGAAGCGATCCAGAAATACCGGACCTGGTGGTCTGATGGGAACTGTACGTACAGCACAGTAAGAGACGTAGATGTCTCAGATCTTGAGCCGCAGGTAACCTATGGGTATAAGCCTGACGAAGTAAAAAACATATCCGAGGTAGCAGGCACGCCTGTTGACCAGATCTATATCGGTTCCTGCACGAACGGAAGACTTGAAGACCTCAGGATTGCGGCAGCATATTTAAAGGGAAAGACGATTTCCCCGACGGTAAGGGGGATTGTTTCACCGGCTACGCCCAGGGTTTTTCAGGATGCGAACAGGGAAGGAATCATACAGATCTTCATGGATTCGGGGTTCTGCGTGACGAACCCGACCTGCGGGGCATGCCTTGGCATGAGTACCGGGGTGCTCGCGCCGGGCGAGGTCTGCGCATCAACAACGAACAGAAACTTTCCCGGGCGGATGGGAAAGGGCGGTATGGTGCACCTCATGAGTCCGGCAGTTGCTGCAGTAACGGCACTGGAGGGGAAGATCGCGGATCCAAGGAACTATAAGAGGAAAGAAATACGATGAAACAGTTTGGCG